>CANRHT010000160.1 GCA_947630465.1 uncultured Pseudomonadaceae bacterium | reverse complement strand
ACTGGGTGAACTCTATATTCGCGAAGCGCTCACCGATGAGCAAACCTTACGTCTTCCACGTCAAGAGGCTGCTCGCATCGCACAGTTGCAAGCGCAAGGTATTGAATGGCATGGCGGCGAGGCGATTCAAGCGTTAGCCCAACGCCTTGCCCAACCTTTACCCCACCGCTGCGCTATTCCCGCAGGTTTGAATGCCACACTACGTGACTATCAGCATGATGGTTTAACTTGGATGCAAAACCTACTGCAACTGGGTATGAGCGGTATTTTGGCCGACGATATGGGTCTGGGTAAAACCCTACAAACTTTGGCGCATATTCTCAGCGAAAAAAATGCCCAACGCCTGCAGCAGCCCGCCTTGGTTATAGTGCCGACCAGCTTGCTGGCCAACTGGCAAGATGAAGCCGCTCGCTTTACCCCTCAACTTAAAGTGCTGTGTTTGCATGGTGTACAGCGCCAAGGCTTGTTTGCACAGATCAGCAGCGCCGATATTGTGCTCAGCACTTACGGCCTACTGTCACGTGACAGTGAAGAGTTACTGCTGCACGACTGGCATGTCGTCATTCTTGATGAAGCGCAAACCATTAAAAACCCACGCAGCAAAGCCGCACTCTGCGCCAGTCAGTTAAGCGCACAACAGCGTCTATGTTTAACAGGCACACCGCTTGAAAATAATCTTGGCGAGCTCTGGTCGTTGTTTAATTTTTTAATGCCTGGCTGGCTTGGCGACAATAAAAGCTTTACCCGCCAATACCGCACCCCCATCGAACAGCACGGCGATGAACAGCGCCTCGCACATCTGCAAGGTCGCCTCAAACCTTTTATTTTACGCCGCAGCAAACAAGAGGTGGCACGCGAGTTACCGACAAAAACTGAAATCACGCGCTATATTGACCTCAGCAGCGCCCAACGTGATCGCTACGAAACACTACGCTTGGCCATGGATAAAAAAGTACGCGAAGAAATTCAGCGCATCGGCCTCGCCCGCAGCCATATTGCGATGTTAGAAGCATTATTACGCCTGCGCCAAGTCTGTGGTGATTTACGTTTACTTGGCGCTGACGAAGCCCAGCAATACAGCACAGAAGATTCGGCAAAAATGCTGTATCTAATGGAAATGCTGCGCAACTTGACGGCGCAAGGTCGGCGTATTTTAGTCTTTTCACAATTCACCAGCATGCTGGCTTTGATTGCGACTGAACTGCACGCAGCACAGATTGATTTTGTGCAACTCACTGGACAAACAGCCGACCGCCGCACTCCGGTACAACGTTTTCAGGCTGAAGAAGTATCCGTATTTTTAATCAGTCTCAAAGCCGGCGGCGTTGGTTTAAACCTCACCGCAGCGGATACGGTGATTCATGTGGATCCTTGGTGGAATCCAGCCAGCGAAGCGCAAGCCAGTGATCGTGCATACCGCATCGGGCAAACCAAACCGGTCACTATTTACAAACTGATTGCGCGCGGTAGTGTTGAAGAAAAAATCCAGCAATTGCAACAGCATAAAGCTGACTTAGCGCGCAGTATTCTCGATGGCGGCACCAGTGTCAGCACCGGTTTAGACAGCACTGCCATTGCAGCACTGTTGGCACCATTGAATGCTTAATCGGTTACTTGGACACGCTGCAACAGCCGTTTTATTCAATGCACTTATTTAGTTGGTACTGGCATCGGAAAGGCCATCACATTACCCACCGCAGCTTCACTGATCGTTGCTACGCCTAAACGCTCAACTTCATCGATGCGCACAATTGCATGCATCGGCACATAACTGCGAATCACACCTTCAAACTGGGCTTTGAGTTTTTCTTCACTGGGATCAACCACCACCTGCGTACGCTCACCGAAGACAAACTCTTCTATTTCTAAAAAGCCCCACAGGTCGCTTTGATAAATTGATTTTGCATACATTTCAAAGACTTGACCTTGATTGACAAAGATCACCTTAAAAATTGGGTTTTCGCTTTTACTCATAACCGCATAAAACTCATAATCGAACGGACGCGCAGCTTAACATATTCACCCTTATCTGTAGTCGCTTAGACAGCAACAGCGCAGCTTGAGTCCAATCCAAATATGTCGGCACCCGCTTACGCTTGAAGAAATAACACGATAAGAATAATAAACGCTTGACATGCGAATGAGAATTGTTATTATTAGCACCACTGGCCGCAAGGCTAGCTGATAATTGACAAAACCAACAGGTCGGTTTTTAAGTTATCTCCTCATCAGGCTAAACACGGTTTTGACCCACACTTGTGTGGGTCTTTTTTTACCTAAAATTTAGCCCAGCTATAAACCGCTCACCCACAAAAAAGCCAAGCACTTGGCTTGGCTTCTGTAGCGTGTATGCAGCTGCCCTTGCGAGCAGCCTACGCAAACAACTTAACGCACACCCGATTGACGCAATGCGGCTGGAGTGAAATCACTTGAGCTACCCACCGCACCAAACTGATACGACTGCTTCTCTTCGTTTTTCATACCCAGTGCCAAGTAACGACCTGACTGCAGGTCATAAATGGTTTCCACTGCGTACCAAGGCACTTGTTTATCGTAGTAATACACGGCATGAGCTTCAGCTACACGCCACAAGTTACCGCGACCATCGTAATGGTCAATTTCTGCTGCTTGCCAGGTATCTTCATCAATGTAGAAGTCACGCTTAGCATAAATATGACGCTCACCCGCTTTCAGGGTCGCTGTGACATGCCAGACACGGTGCAACTCGTAACGGGTTAAATCTTGATTGATATGTCCCGCTTTAATGATGTCAGCATACTTGTGCTTGGGTGAGTCCAACTCGTAGTTGTTGTACGGGATATAGACTTCTTTTTTACCGTGCAACTCCCATGTGTAACGATCTGGTGCACCGTTATACATATCGAGGTTATCTGACGTGCGCAAACCATCTGCTGCAGTACCTGGACCATCGTAAGACACCTGCGGAGCACGACGCACTCGACGCTGACCGGCATTATATAACCACGCCATACGCGGCTCTTTAATTTGATCTAGGGTTTCATGCACCAACAGCACGTTACCCGCTAAACGTGAAGGCGCTGTCACTTTCTGTTTGAAATAGAACAGCACGTTGCTGGGCTGGCTTGGATCATAATCTTTGAGTTTATTGGGGAAAACAAACTCATCATCAAAGTACACCAATGAGAAAGAACCATTGGTTTGCGGTGTGGCTTGAGTGACAAAACGCTTCACACTGCCACCGCGATAACGGGTGATATGATTCCAAATCACTTCCAAACCGTTTTGTGGAATAGGGAACGCATTGGCCACACCAAACTTCTCTAAACCATTACCATTTTGCACCATATTAGCGTTCAGGGCGTTGTTTTTAGTCGCTTCAACAACTTCCGCTGGCATATTAATAGAGCGGTGCGTGGTGTACACCGGAATGCGATAGGTATCAGGGTAACGCTTGAACATCGCCTGCTGGCCAGGGGTTAGGTTTTCTTTATATTGCTCAACGTTTTGCGCAGTAATTGTAAAAAGCGGTTTTTCATTCGCATAGGGATTACCGAGGAAACCATTGCTCGCTACCGGCGCAGCATTCTGAGCTAAACCACCGGTCCACTCAGGAATAGTACCTGCAGCATTACCTGCTTTTTCCGCACCAAAGGGTGTCAGTGTTGTGCCTAACTTTGCTGCTTGCTCTGGAGAAACAGCGGCCATAACGCTGGCAGCGAACAGCGATACGACAAAAGCCGCACCTGTTTGCATGAGTTTTTTTTGTGTTTTCATAAATTCAGTCTTCCTAAACATACAGAAATTCATCGACTCGTCGTGCATGGCGCTGACGTAAGCCAGCACCAAGCGACGTGATTAGAAGTTCATACCAAAACTTAACGAAACAAAGTCACGGTCTTTCAGCGTGTTATAACGACCATCAAAGAAGTTAGTGTATGACAGCGCTGCGGTGTAGGTATTTTGGTAGTCAGCATCCAGGCCTAAGCTCACTGCTTTAGACCCTTCATTAAACTGACCGTTCGGACCGTAACCATCCACATCATGGGAAAACGCCATGTTGGGATGCAGGTTAATACCGGCAAATGCGTTGCTGTAATCTAAGATACCGCGCACACGGTAGCCCCAAGAGTTTTTGGTGACGAAGCCGTGATAACCATTGACATCTTTAGCTGAGGGATTATCAGGAATAATACTCGTTGGTGAACCATAAATAGGGTCACGGCCATAGCGCGTATCACCCAAACCACCAAC
>CANRHT010000159.1 GCA_947630465.1 uncultured Pseudomonadaceae bacterium | reverse complement strand
AATCAGTGTAGGCTGCGTAGTCTATTCTTTGCGTTAAAACCGAGTATTCTTTATGTCAACGACACGTATCAAAGGTTCTAACCAAAAACGCACCGTGCCAACACCCGAGCAAAGCAGCGAGTCATTGCGCTTGCAAATTGCTAGCTTTCTAAAATCGGGTGGGGAGATAGAGGAAATTGCTCAAGGTGTCAGTGGCCAAGTCTTTACGCCATTGGCGAAGAAGTAAGTACCGCTATTATTGGATTAAGCGTTACGGGGTACAGTTCTGGTTAAGCACTGCGCTCCAAGCGACCGCCCGCACGTAACAAATAACCTGGACCGCTTTCACATAAAAAAGCCTCGCGCGCGACCGGTGATAACACATCAACACCGCCTTCGAGGGCATAGGCTTTAAAACCTAATTGCGTCAATAAAAACACGGCACTTTGGCTGCGTCGGCCGTTATCGCAATAACACAGGTAGGTGGTTTCTTTGTTGAGCAGGCGTGCTTTTAAGCGCAACAAATCCAGCGGCATATGTAAAGCTTGCGCCGCATAACCGCGCTCATATTCATCAGCGCGACGCACATCAAGCCACTGAGCATTGTGCTTTAACAATTCCCCCACTTGCGCAAAGGTCACTTGTTGAGTCACTGGGGCTTTCAATAACTCGAGAAAGTCTGCACGTTCCAAATACAAAACTCGGCTTGCTTCTAGCAGCGTCACCGTGGCATTACGCGGACCATCACTGAGCAGCGCTTCCTCACCAAAACAAGCCCCCACAGTTAACTCAGCTAAAACTCGTGTTTCACCGGCCGTACATTGGCTGACTTGCGCGCTACCGCTGCGTAAAAAGTAGCAACGTTCACCCTGCTCCCCCTGAACCAAAACATCTGCACCCGCAGGCAGATCAATACTCTGCAAACGTTGCAGCATTTGCCGAATATTGGTTGCTGGCACCCGAGAAAATAACGGATTTTGCAATAAGGCAAACAGCCACTCGACATCCTCGCCTTCGGCTTCAAACTCAAGCAATAAATCTTGCAGTGCCTGCTGCCAGGTCATTAAGCGCGCCAAACGTGCACGGCTCACCAATACTACCGTGCAGTCAGTGGCCGCGATTAAGGTATAAGGTTGCGAGGTATTTTCAGGCAGCGGATGTTGACTGCACTCACTGCCCGCTTCGATATAGAGCTCATCGCCCAACTCGGACTGATAAAACAAATCACCTGACAATAAAAAACAACGCAGTTGCAGACTTTTTTCTGTTGAGACAACAATTTGCCCAGCTAAAAAAGGCTGTATCAGTAATTGAGGCTGAATATCAGCATACTGCTGAGCAGACAGTTCGCTTAAAGAGGTAAATCCTTTTAACTGTGCTGGGCTTAGATATTGACTCATGCGTTTACAAACTCCTGTACACACATCAAGCTGCTTAATACGACAACACAAGCCGCAGCTTATGCTTTCTTATGTTTAGAACAACGGTTGCTGTGCCCATCAACAAAACTACTGGGCTTACTTTCACGCGCCAGCGGTAATCCGCATGCGGTGTCACTATTATACAACGCAGTACACACAGGATTCTCATAATGCTCAAGCCATTGCTCATAATGAGTTTGGCTGACTGCGCATTTATGAGCAACATACTGCATCGGTTTCTGCTGGTAAAGCATCATATCCTGCAAGGGAATTGTAATATGTCCTAAGCCTGGATGGCAGGCAACAAACACCACACCACTGCGGCTTAAACGCTCTAGAATTTGCTCGCCACTTTCACTGCTCTGCTCTTGCAGCGCCTGCTTAGCCTGCACCAGCTCCACATCCAACTGCTGGATATGCTCTGTTTTATAGGCCAGCTCAACATCGCGAATCGCCACTTGCTCTTGATAATCAACCACCGCCACAGCAATTCGCGCCTGTAATTCCTGCTCAAACTGCTCACGCAACGATTCTAAGGCCGCGCGCTCATGCGCTTCAAAGGCCTGCAAACGTAACTGCAAGTCAGCACGTAATTTTTTTAAACTATCGGCCTGTTCTGTCAGTTGCTGTTTTAATTGCGCGTTTAACGCTTCTTGTTGCACAAGTTGCTGTTGCAGCGCAGCGCTGTTTTCTTGTTGTAACTGCACAGCCTTACGACTGTCTAAACGCAGCTTAGCTAACTGCTCTTCGTATTGAGTTTCCAGCGTACTGATACGCAAACGCTGCTGCTTGATGATTTGCGCCGCTTTTTTACGCTGTTCTTGATCAATTTCACGGTCAAAAGCTTTGGCATTGGCATCCATCTGCAACGCCGAATCCCAGTGTTCTTCTGCCGCAACCGTAAACTGCTCAGTGGCAAACACATGTTCAGTATTGTCATCAAAGAGTAAGCGCAAATTATTCTGCTTGACTGCATCGCGAATCACTAACAAATGATTGTGTTTAGGTGATAAATCAGGATCCCATAAGTGCATCTGATGCCAAGGCACCGCTGCTTGACTGCGACAGGATAAGCGTATCGGCCCCGCGCCCAAATCAGGCCCGCGTCCAGCGCGCTCAGCTAAATCACGCAACGGGATATTCCAACTGGAGTCAGCACGTCCTTGCTCATCAAATTCAATATAAAAAAAGACTAACGATCGCACCAACAAGCGTGGATTAATTAACACGTAAACAGCGCGAATTTGCTGATCAATAAATTCTGGCATATTAACCATGCCATCCAATACCGCCTCAAACTCGGGGTACAACATCTGCTTAGTGACTTTATGATCCGTGAAAAACATCACGGCCTCAACCAACTGGGGCTTGTTTTGTAAGCGCATGACTTCTCTCAGTTAAATTCAGACAAAGCACATAGATACTGCACTAAAAAATCAGCAGCCACTATAACAAAACCTCAAATCTGCACTGTGACACTGTTGGCAAGCGCTCGTCTTGGCACCTCAAGATACAACTAAAAACCAACCCACTCACAGCGCACCGATCATCGACTGCCGTTTTTTTGCCGATCTAAGAGCTGATTGCGTAAAAAACGCATATCATCTGGATGGGTGACTTTTATATTACTCGCCCGCCCTTCGATCACTCGCGGCATATAACCAGCATATTCAAGCGCAGAGGCTTCATCGGTAATCGGTGCTTCGACGCGCAAAGTTTCCTCTAAAGCACTGTGCAATACGCCTAAACGAAACATTTGTGGCGTAAGCGCATGCCAAATCACACTGCGGTCAATGGTGCACTCAATTCGACCGGCACTGTTCACCTGTTTTAACGTATCACGCGCGGGGGCTGCCAATAAACCACCAATGGGATCATCGGCTAAACTCACTAACAAACGTGTTAAATCATCAGCCTCAAGCAAAGGCCGCGCGGCATCATGCACCAATACCCAATCATCCGCCTGAGCACCAGCACTTTGCAGAGCAGCTAAAGCATTACGCACCGAGTCGGCACGTTGCGCGCCACCGACTACAGTTTTAATAGCAGGATGGGTTGCCACTGCCAATTGAGGCCACCACTGATCATGCTCAGCTAACGCAACGACAATACCGCGCAACTGTGGATGCTCTAAAAAGCAGGCTAAGGTCAGCTCAAGAATTGTAGTATTTTCAACTTTTAAATACTGCTTAGGGCAATCCGCTTGCATCCGCGCACCAATACCC
Source organism: uncultured Pseudomonadaceae bacterium (assembly GCA_947630465.1). Classification (GTDB taxonomy): domain Bacteria; phylum Pseudomonadota; class Gammaproteobacteria; order Pseudomonadales; family Pseudomonadaceae; genus Denitrificimonas. The sequence goes on along the minus strand of CANRHT010000159.1, from coordinate 623 downwards.
GCTGCCGGAATCACCAACCAAAATGCAGGCGTTATCATTCTGATAGCAAGTAAAGGGTTTCCCCCTCCTTGACCATACCCAGCTCGTAACGTGCGCGTTCTTCAACGGTTTCCAAGCCTTTTTTCAGCTCCATGACCTCAGCATCCATGACACGGTTGCGCTCAATCAAGCGCTCATTCTCAGCTTTTTGTTCAGCAATTTTTTGCTGCAAGAGCGCTCCTTGCGCAATACCACCGTCACCCACCCACAAGCGATATTGCAAACCCAGCAACATTGCCAGTAGCACAATCAATAACCAATAGGGTTCTTTCTTCATGGTGATCTTCCATAGAAAAGGGCAGCTCATCTGGCTGCCCTTTCAACATCACAAGGTCTGTGACATGCATCGCTGACTGATATGCTGCATCAGCCACGAAACTCAGCACGACCACGATAAGGTGCTTGACCCGCTAACTGCTCTTCAATACGCAGCAATTGGTTGTACTTTGCCACGCGATCAGAACGGCACAGTGAACCGGTTTTGATTTGGCCTGCCGCTGTACCTACAGCGAGATCAGCAATGGTTGAATCTTCAGTTTCACCACTACGGTGTGAAATCACCGCAGTAAAGCCTGCCGCTTTAG
>CANRHT010000158.1 GCA_947630465.1 uncultured Pseudomonadaceae bacterium | reverse complement strand
AGTGTTAAGTGTTGAATTGTGGAGTGGGTGAGATGAATAGCGCAGCAATCCAAGCGGTGAATATCGCGCACCGCTATGGCCAACAGCAAGCGCTAACTGAGGTCAGCTTCAGTTTGCCGGTGGGCAGTCGCTGCGGTTTGATTGGTCCAGATGGTGCTGGTAAGTCGAGTATTTTAGGCTTGATTGCCGGCGTCAAAGCGCTACAGCACGGCCAGCTTGATGTGCTGGGCGGACCTATTGATCAGCGTCGTCATCGTGCTTCTCTGTATCAGCGAATTGCCTTTATGCCGCAAGGGCTGGGGCATAATCTTTATCCGGATTTATCCATTGCGGAAAATATTCATTTTTTTGCGACCTTATTTGGCTTAAGCCGCGCTGAACGTGAAGTACGCATGCACAGCTTGCTGGCAGCAACGGATCTCACTGATTTTATTGACCGTCCCGCGGGTAAGTTATCGGGCGGCATGAAGCAAAAGCTAGGCCTGTGCTGTGCTTTGATTCATGACCCGGACTTGCTGATTTTAGATGAGCCCACCACCGGTGTGGATCCTTTATCGCGCCGGCATTTTTGGGATTTAATTGAGCGTGTACGCCAAGATCGTCCACAGCTCACCTTGCTGGTTGCCACTGCATATATGGAAGAAGCAGCGCAGTTTGAGCACTGCTTGATGATGGATAAAGGTCGCTTGCTGGCGGCGGGCATGACCCAAGAGCTGGCTCAAGTGACGCCCAGTGGCACATTGGATGATGCTTTTACCCATTACCAAGGCGCGGGTGCTGCAGCTGTCGAGCCATTACAGATCACACCTTTTATTGAACAACAGCATGATATTGCCATTAAAGCCAAGGACTTAACCTTGCGCTTTGGTGATTTTACGGCGGTGAGTCAGGTCAGTTTTGAAATTGCGCGTGGCGAGATTTTTGGTTTTTTAGGCTCCAATGGTTGCGGTAAAACCACCACCATGAAAGTACTCACAGGTTTGCTGCCGGCGACTGAGGGTGAAGCTTGGTTGCTGGGTCAGCCGGTGGATGCCAATGATTTAGCCACTCGTAAGCGTGTGGGCTTTATGTCGCAAAGTTTCTCTTTGTATGGTGAGTTGACGGTACTGCAAAACCTAGAATTGCATGCGCATTTATTTGATCTGCCCAAGGCCGTGGGTGCGCAGCGAGCGCAGGATTTAGTTGAGCGTTTTGAATTGGGTCAATACCTTGATGAGCAAGCGGGTGCATTGCCCTTAGGTTTACGCCAACGTTTATCGTTAGCAGTGGCGGTGATTCACCAGCCCGAAGTGTTGATTCTGGATGAGCCAACGTCCGGTGTTGACCCGGCCGCGCGTGATGATTTTTGGCGTTTACTGCTTGAGTTATCGCGCGAGCAAGGTGTCACGATTTTCTTATCCACGCATTTTATGAATGAAGCACAGCGCTGTGATCGTATTTCATTGATGCATGCCGCTCAGGTGTTAGCCGTGGGGACTCCTGCGCAGTTACAGCAGCAATTTGCCGGCGCGACGCTGGAAGATGCTTTTGTTACCTGCTTAGAGCAGGCGCAGGGAATCACCGATGAGCCATCGGCGTTAGTCAGTACCGCCACTGAGGCGCTCACCTCAGTGCCGCGACGTGGCTTTAGCTTAAAGCGCACTCAAGCGCTGGCTGTGCGCGAAAGTAAAGAGTTGTTACGTGACCGCATCCGTTTGCTGTTTGCCTTGTTTGGCGCGGTTTTTATGATGATTATCTTTGGTTTTGGTATTTCTTTGGATGTAGAAGATTTAGCCTTTGCCACCCTCGATCAAGACAATAGCGCACAGAGTCGTGCCTATTTGGAAGGATTTCGCGGCTCGCGCTATTTTTCCGAGCGTCAGCCGTTAACCGATACGCAAGATTTGCATCAGCGCTTACAGCGCGCTGAAATTAAGTTGGCAATTGAGATTCCAGCAGGCTTTAGTCGTGATCTTTATGCCGGACGCCAGCCTGAAGTCGCGGTGTGGCTCGATGGTGGCATGCCGTTTCGAGCGGAAACCAGCCGCAGTTATGTTGAAGCCATTCATCAGCAAAGCCTGCAGCGTTTACGCGATGAGAGCAGCGCGGCTGTGCCAGCGCTGGCGCAGCCGGCACGTTTAGAAACCCGTTTTCGCTACAATCAAGATGTGGTCAGCGTGAACGCTATTGGCCCAGGAGTGATGGCTTTAATTCTCGTATTTATTCCGTCGATGTTAACGGCGCTGGGGGTGGTGCGTGAAAAAGAACTGGGCTCGATCACCAACTTTTACGCCACACCGCTGACCCGTTTAGAGTTTTTACTGGGCAAGCAGGTGCCCTATTTGCTGGTGAGCTTGCTCAATTTAGCTTTGCTGGTGGCGATTAATCGCTGGGTGTTTGCGGTGCCGCTCAAAGGCAGTGGCATCGCCTTAGCAGTTGGCGGTGTGCTGTATGTCTTAGCGACTACCAGTTTCGGCTTGTTGGTGTCTACGGTGACCAAAACCCAAATTGCCGCCATTTTAGGCACGATGATTTTAACTACGCTGCCGACCATTCAGTTTTCCGGTTTAATCACCCCGCGCTCGTCACTTGATGGGGGTGCAGCACTGATGGGGATTTTATTTCCGGCGGGTTACTTTTTAGATATTGCCGTGGGCACCTTTACTAAAGCGCTGGGTTTGCGCGATCTGTGGCTGCAGTGTTTAGCGCTATTGGGCTTTTTTGTTGCCTTTACCGGCTTAAGTCTGCTGCTTTTGAAAAAGCAGGAGGTCTAAGCGATGAATAAGTTTTCGCATGTTTTCCGCTTAGGCATTAAAGAGTTGATCAGCCTGCGTTATGACTCGGTACTGCTGCTGTTTATGTTGTATGCCTTCAGTGTGGCGATTTACATGCCTGCTTCGGGTTCAGCGATTGGCGTACATAATGCCAGCGTAGCCATTGTCGATGAAGACAACAGCCGTCTGTCGCGTCAATTAGCACAAGTGTTGCGCCCGCCGGAGTTCCAAACCCCCGTCTTTATACCCTTTGCGCAGATCGACCCCGTATTGGACAGCGGGCGTTTTACTTTTGTTATTAATGTCCCCGTGCACTTTCAAGCCGATTTATTGGCGGGTAAACAGCCTGAATTACAAATGAACGTGGATGCGACTGCCATGAGCCAAGCCTTTATGGGTGCGGGTTATATGGGGCGTATTTTACAGCGTGAACTGCAGCAACTCAGTGGTGTCAGCAGTGCAGCGCCGGTCAAGTTGACGACCCGGGCGCTGTTTAATAGCAATATGCAAAGTGGTTGGTTTTTAGCCATTATTCAGATCATTAATAATGTGACGATCTTAGCTGTTTTATTAACAGGTACGGCGCTGTTGCGTGAGCGCGAACATGGCACTTTGGAGCATTTGCTGGTGCTGCCGTTGACTGCGCTGGAGATTATGCTGGCTAAGGTGTGGACCAGCTTATTAGTGGTGGTGGTCTGTACTTGGCTGTCATTGGAGCTGGTGGTGAAAAAAGCCTTGGGCATACCTTTGGCAGGCTCAATGCTGTTGTATTTATCAGTGACCAGTTTGTATTTATTTGCCAGTACCTCACTGGCGGTATTTTTAACCACCTTGGCGCGCTCGATTCCGCAGTTTGGCTTATTAACCATTCCAGTACTGATGCCAATGTTGTTGTTATCAGGCGGTACCACGCCGCTGGATAGTATGCCGGTGTGGCTGCAATGGCTGATGCAACTGTCGCCGACAACCCACTTTGTCAGCTTATCAACCGCCATCTTGTTTAGAGATGCAGGTTTTGCTTTGGTGTGGTCAGAGATGTTGGCATTGACGGCCATTGGTGCAGCGTTTTTCTTAGTGGCATTGATGCGTTTTAGACGCAGCTTAACTTCGTAATCCGCGCTGCTAAAACAACCTTGAGCAGGCGCTGGTGTTTAGCAGTCGTCTTTACAAAAGCGCAGACCTGCACCTTCGCTGGTGATACGCATCACTTGCATCTTCAAGATCGGCGCTTCAATGGGCAGGTTTTGCACTTGACCGGTGACGATAGTGCCTTTTTCTAGCTGGCACATCTCAGGGTGCTTAATAAACACGCCTTCATCGGATAAGTCTTGCGTCATGGCCAAGATCTCGCCAAATGCCGGATGACACACTTTAATATGACAATTCATGCCAGTACGGGTGCTTTGGCGCATATGTGTCGACATAGTTAAGAGGCCTATATAAGTTATTTTTCTTGCTTACTGTATGCCCAGAGTAACGCGGATATCAATACAACCAATTAATACCAGCGCTGCTCACC
>CANRHT010000157.1 GCA_947630465.1 uncultured Pseudomonadaceae bacterium | reverse complement strand
ATGCTTCACTCTGCGGCCTCAGTACCCGTAAAGCAGTAACCTTGACCGCGATGGGTGACAATCACATCGCGGCCTAATTTACGGCGCAGATGATTCACGTGTACCTCTAAAACATTAGAATCACGCTCTGACTCACCATCATACAAATGCTCAGCCAAGTGACTTTTTGATAAAACCTGCCCTGTATGCAACATAAAATAGCGCAACAAACGAAACTCAGCGCCGGTCAACTCAATCGTCTGATCTTGGCTGTGCACCACTTGCCGCGCTTCATCTAAACGTAAGCCCGCCGCATTGAGCTGGTTTTGATTGGCAAAACCATGACTGCGCCGCAGTAACGCTTGCACTCTTAAATACAATTCTTCCTGATGAAAAGGCTTGGTTAAATAATCATCGGCGCCCGCTTTCAAACCATCGATACGTTCACTCCAAGCGCTGCGAGCGGTCAAAACCAATACGGGCGTGTTAATCAATGCCGCGCGCCACTGCGCTAACACATCTAAACCTGGCAGCCCCGGCAAACCTAAATCAAGAATTATTAAATCATAAGGCTCCACAGCGCCCTGATAAGCGGCATCGCGACCATCTGTCAGCCAATCCACCGCATAACCGAGCTGCTTAAGACCCGCACATAACTCATCGGCTAAAGCCACATGGTCTTCAACCAATAGTAAACGCATCAGTCATCCTCTTCGTCTTTTAATAACTCACCGCTGCTGGCGTCAAATTTCAACTCTCGCACCTGCCCCTGCACAGTCAGCAACTCCACTTCATAAATATAGCGGCCGTGCTTACGCTCTAACTCTAGCTCCAGCAAACGTGCTTGAGGATGACGCTCTAAGGCGCGCTCAATAAAGGTTTGCGACGAGAGAATCTTGCCTTTCTTAAGCAATTTTAACGCCTGATCCTGACTTAAATCATGTGCTACTGCTTGGCTCAGAGCCAGCCCAAGCAGTAGCAAACAAGCGTATTTAGAGCCTTTCAATATCAATCATCCTGTTGGTTTTTTAGCACTTCAGCCGTTTTAGCATCCAGTTCAATCTCCCACTTTTGGCCTTTATCATCGCGTACGTCGACTTGATAGATATAGCGACCAGAAGATTCCTCAAGCTCGGTATCCAGAATACGGGCATTTGGATGTTGCGCCAACGCTGCTTCATCGAGCTTCTCAAACGATAAAATCGCGCCTGTCGTACTCAGTTCAACCGTTTTAGCAGGGCTTACATCTTTAGCTTGCGCAACAGTTGCGCCCAACACCAAAGCAGCAGATATACACAGTGCAGTAAGAGTTTTCATCATGACATCCTCAGTTAAAGTGAATCAACACACGGTGTGCGCCGACACTGCATAAGCTACAGCAGATGGCTTAATTGAAACTTAAAACAAGCGAGTTTCTGCTTTTAAATCACCAGCACGCGTCCCTTGCTTGATCGAACTGCTAAGCTACGCGCATAACCTCGCTCAGCAGACAACTGAGTGGAGGTATTTAAAAAGCATTATCGGCTTAGAAAACTGCGCTGGTGCACATGAAGTACGCTAGGCTTAAGACACAACGCAAAATCTTGATCACTGAATTATCTTGAGTGTGCATGCATGAAACCTGCACCTGTAGCCGTGAATACAGCGGCAAATAAACCACAAATCAACACGCCTAAATCGTCGTGGTTTAGACGCGTACTCGTTGCGACTCTAGTATTGCTGCTGCTGTTGATCGCTGCAGTATTGACCTTGCCCTACGCACTGCCTTGGTTATTACAGCAGCAAGGTATTGATTTTGACTGGCACAACCCGCAGTGGCACAGCGACGGTTTTAGTGCCTCGCAATTGCAGCTGACTGTGCCGGGCAACGTGGATCAAGCAAAGCATTTACAACTCAGCCATGTACGCCTGACTTGGGCTTGGCATAAATTCCCGATCCAGCACTTGCACATAGAGCATCTGCAGGCACAGTGGCCACTCAATAGCAGTGCAGCAGACTCCGACGACTCTAGTTTGACTCTGCCAAACGCCCTACTCAGATGGCTGCCGCAATCCATTGATCTGCAACACCTTGACGCTGATCTTGCTGGCGCTGGGCATCTACAAGGCGCACTCAAGCTGCAAGCCAATGCCCAAGGCAAGCTCTGGCAGCCCTCTTTTATTGATAGCCAGTTAACCTTAAGTGACTTACAAGGCGCTTGGCTCGACAGTATTCCCGCAGAGTTTCAACCCAAGCAATTTAGCGCACACATCAGCACTCACCCTGATCATCAAGACCGCAGCGACGGACGACAACTGCTCAGCTTTGATTTACACAGCCTCGGGCCGGCGCGCTTGCAACTCAACGGCCTTTTAACCCTAGAACAAACACCGCTATGGCAAGGCCGTCTCAGCCATGCACAGCTTTTCATGCAACTGGATGCTATCACTCACCCTGATCTGCACGCTCAAGCACTGCAAGCGCAGATTTACTTTAACGCGCAGGCCGATGCTGAGCACTTTACTTTAGAGATCAACGAGCACTCCAGCCTCGAAGCCCAGCAGGTGCAGTTGCCAGATCGCGCTCTTGCTCAGCGCATCACAGCACACCTCGCCGGGCTCAAGCTGCAGGGTTCGAGCAACGCCCCACAACACATGACCCTAGAGAGCCCGTTCAACCTGCAGATTGAGCAACTCAACGCCGCGCCGCTGCAGGTACAAAACTGGGATCTGACCGGCACAATCAACGGCGAACTGCCAAACCTGCAGATCAAGGCCAACTTAACGAATCAGCAAGGCATCGAACTCAACAGCCAGATCACTGTTCGAGAAGATGCCATACAAGGCCGCCTGACCTTAGAAGACATCCCCTTTAACGACAGCAATCCGCTGCAACTGGCCCTGCAAGACTGGCCCAGCACAGCCACCATCAAAGAGGGCAGCATCGGCAGTCAGATCGATTTCACTCTACCTCAATCAGGTCCAATACAACTGGCATTACGCAGTCATAGCAGCGATTTACAGGCCTCATTGAATCACAGCCAATTGCACACACTTAACCTGCAACTCAGCGCCGAACTGGAACTGCAGCCCAGCAACAACTGGCAAGCCACACTCAACAACGGCCAATTGCGGGGCACACTTAATCAGCTCAGCGATCCAAGCGTGCGCGTACAGCAAATACAGGCACAGGCTGATTTTACGGGGCAGATCAGTGCCAACCAATTAACCGTTAATTTTGCTAAGAACACCGCTTTCAGCGCCAGCACACTTAAGCTCACCGAGCTTGGACAAGCATCACAAGCCAGCCTTAAATTGCCTGACCTGCACATCAGCAGCCCTCTGCAATCACCGCTGCAAGTCACAGCAAGCAGCACAGTGAGCGCACACCTTGAGCAACTCAGCAGCCCACAACTGCACCCGCAAAACTGGGATTTTAACGGCACGCTCAAAGGTCAACTTCCACAGCTAACACTCAACGGCGAGCTTAATAGTCAGCACGGACTCAGCTTAGCCAGCACCATGACCCTCAGTGAAAACGCCATGCAAGGCAGCGCAACACTCAAAGACGTCTTTTTCAAAGCGGGCAATCCACTGCAAAAAACTTTAAAAGACTGGCCTGAACTGGTGAGTTTTAATAGCGGTCGTTTACAAACGCGCATCAACTTCACACAGCCCTCTTCCGGTCCTTTAAAACTGAACTTAAACGGCAGCGCCAGCGGACTCAGTGGCATTGTGAATCGCAGCGAATTAAAAAATCTAGACCTAGCGTTTAATGGCAGTTTAGCAGGGCAAACACTCAAACTCAGCCTGCCAAGATTGAGTATCGAACAACTCAACCCCGGCATTGTCATTGAGTCTATTGCGCTGCACGATGCTCATTATCAAGCTCAGCTTAAGCAGCCCTTACAAGGCATCGCTGACTGGCAACAGATCCAAGCGTATTTACTAAACGGCTCCGTTATGCTCAATGCTCAGCAGTTTGATCTATCACGCCAACAAACCTTGCCCTTGCAGGTGCGCGGCCTGGAACTGCAAGAGCTGCTTAAGGTCTATCCTGCAGAAGGTTTAGCGGGCAACGCTACGATTGACGGCGTGTTACCGATTCACTTTGTAAACGGCGAGTTTTATATCGAAGCAGGCCAGCTACAGGCCAGACAACCGGGCGTACTGCAGTTTCAATCAGATAAGATCAATGCCTTAGGCAAAAGTAACCCCGCGATGCGCTTGGTTGCCGATGCGCTCGAAGACTTTCACTTTAATGTATTAAGCAGCGCCTTAAGCTATGATCAATCCGGTAAGCTGCTCTTGAATATTCGCTTAGAGGG
>CANRHT010000156.1 GCA_947630465.1 uncultured Pseudomonadaceae bacterium | reverse complement strand
ACCTCCTATTTGCGCGAGAGGGCAAAGGTTATGGGTAAGAATGTTGTCGTTTTAGGCACTCAATGGGGTGACGAAGGCAAAGGTAAGATCGTTGATTTATTAACCGATCAAGCGGCTGCTGTTGTGCGCTTCCAAGGTGGTCACAATGCGGGCCACACCTTAGTAATTGATGGCGAAAAAACTGTACTGCACCTGATTCCGTCAGGCATCTTACGTGCTAACGTTGAGTGCTTAATCGGTAACGGTGTTGTGGTTGCCCCTGATGCTTTAATGCGCGAAATCACCAAGCTGGAAGAGAAAGGTGTGCCGGTGCGTGAGCGTTTACGCATCAGTCCTGCTTGTACTTTGATTCTCCCGTATCACGTAGCCTTAGATCAGGCGCGTGAAGCGGCACGCAGCGAAGGTAAAATTGGTACTACTGGTCGCGGTATTGGTCCAGCCTACGAAGATAAAGTAGCGCGTCGCGGCTTGCGTATTGGTGACTTATTCAATGCTGAGCGTTTTGCCGTTAAATTGCGTGAAGTGTTAGAACAGCACAACTTTATGCTTGAGCATTTCTATAAAGTTGAGCCCGTTGATTTCCAGAAAACGCTGGATGATGCGCTGAGCTACGCAGAAATTCTTAAGCCCTTAATGATCGACGTGACCGCGCGTCTGCACACCCTGCGCAAGCAAGGTGCGCGCATCATGTTTGAAGGCGCACAGGGTTCATTGCTGGATATTGACCACGGTACTTACCCGTATGTGACCAGCTCCAGCACCACCGCTGGTGGTACTGCTACAGGTTCAGGTTTCGGTCCTTTGTATTTGGATTACATTTTGGGTATTACCAAGGCTTACACCACGCGTGTGGGTTCAGGTCCATTCCCGACTGAATTGTTTGACGAGACCGGTGCTTACTTAGCTGAGAAAGGCCATGAGTTCGGTTCAACCACAGGACGTGCGCGTCGTTGCGGTTGGTTTGATGCGGTGATCTTGCGTCGCACTTCAGAAATCAACAGCATCTCGGGTATTTGCTTAACTAAGCTGGACGTATTGGACGGTTTAGAGACAGTAAAAATCTGCGTGGCTTATAAAAACGCCGCCGGTGAAGAAATTGAAGCACCCAGCGATGCGGACAGCTACGACGGTTTAGTACCGGTGTACGAAGAAATGCCAGGTTGGAGCGAATCCACCATTGGCGCAACCAGCCTTGAGCAGTTGCCAGCCAATGCCTTGGCTTATGTGAAGCGCATCGAAGCGCTGATTGGTACACCAATCGATATCGTTTCTACCGGTCCAGACCGCAACGAAACCATCGTATTGCGCCACCCTTACGAGGCGTAATAACACTGACGATTGCCCACTGTGCTTGCGAGTACCTTGGGCAGTCGGAGTGATAAAAAAACCGACCTGTGTGTCGGTTTTTTTATTTCAGCTCGTGCAAGCGTGGCAGTTGCTGGTCTTTAGCCGAGAGCAGCGGGTGCTCGGTTGGCCAAGGGATGTTCACCTCTGGATCATTCCAGATTAGACCTGCTTCATCAGCGGGGTTGTAGAGTGCAGTGCACTTGTAATGAAAGTCCGCCATGTCACTGACTACGCAAAAACCATGTGCGTAACCGGGTGGTATCCACAGCTGTCGATGGTTCTCATCATTGAGCTCAGCGGTTACATAACGGCCAAAAGTTGGCGAGGCTGGATTGATGTCCACCACAACATCAAAAATAGCGCCGCGACTGACGCTGACCAGCTTACCTTGCGGCTGTGTGCGCTGTAGATGCAGGCCGCGCAAGACATTTTGCTGTGAGCGTGAGTGATTATCTTGCACAAAGGGCAAGTGAATACCAGCGTCGGCGTAGCGCTGCGCCTGAAAGGTTTCCATAAAAAAACCGCGCGCATCACCAAACACCTTAGGTTCAATCATTAACACCCCTGGTAAGTCCGTGCGGGTTATTTTCATCTGTAATCACTCAGTGTTGATGGTGCATGTGTAGGTTTTGGCTCAACGAGGCGCAGTAGATATTGGCCATAACTGGTTTTGCTCAAGGCCTCGGCACCCGTGCGTACTTGTGCCGCTGTCAGCCAGCCGTTGTGATAGGCAATTTCTTCGAGGCAAGCCACTTTTAAACCTTGGCGGGTTTCAATGGTTTGCACATAATGCCCGGCCTCCATCAGCGAGTCATGTGTGCCGGTGTCCAGCCAAGCAAAACCGCGGCCGAGCAGTGCCACCTGTAAATCACCGCGCTGTAAATAAGCATTGTTGATATCGGTGATTTCTAATTCACCCCGAGCAGACGGCTGTACCTGCTTGGCCATTTCAATGACATCGTTGTCATAAAAATACAAACCGGTTACCGCGTAATTGGATTTGGGCTGAGCAGGCTTTTCTTCAATGGACAGTGCTTTGCCGTTGTCATCAAATTCAACGACCCCAAAACGCTCGGGATCAGTGACATGGTAGCCAAATACAGTGGCACCGCTGCGTTGCTGAACGGCTTGCTTGAGCATGCCGGTAAAGCCATAGCCGTAAAAAATATTATCACCAAGAATTAAGCAAACATTACTGTCGCCAATAAAATCAGCACCAATGATAAACGCTTGCGCTAAGCCATCGGGCGTCGGTTGTTCGGCATACGTCAGTTCAATACCAAAACGACTGCCATCGCCCAAGAGCTTTTTAAACTGCGGTAAATCCTCCGGCGTGGAAATCACCAAGATCTCACGAATCCCTGCCAGCATCAGCACTGATAGCGGATAATAAATCATCGGCTTGTCGTAAATCGGCAGCAGTTGCTTGGAAATACCCAGAGTGATCGGATGCAAACGCGTGCCTGAACCGCCGGCTAAAACAATACCTTTGGTATTGTTTAATGTTGAATTATTAATGTTTAATTTTGAATTATTCATATGTTTTCGACTGAGATGTTTTGACGATGCTGGTGAGCAGTTCGGCCAGTTCATTGCTTTGTTCGAATAGTGTTTGTATAAGTTCACTATAGGTACGGCAAAAATAAAGCTTTTCTCTACGATTGGGTTCTGTCGATCCGTATACGTGCCCACTCATGTAGCCATCATTAAACATTCACCATTAACAATTAAACCATCCCTAAGCGTTGTCTCTGATACGTTCCGTCTTGGACATTTTTGCACCATTGTTGGTTATCTAAATACCACTGAACGGTTTTGCGGATGCCGGATTCGAAGGTTTCGAGGGGCTGCCAGTTGAGTTCTTTAGCGATTTTGCTGGCATCGATGGCGTAGCGGCGATCGTGGCCAGGCCTATCACTGACGTGAATGATTAATGATGAATGTTTAATGTTTAATGGATGACCACGATCAGACATTGGGGCTAGATCATCTAGAATTGCGCAAATTGTTTGTACTACTTCTAGATTAGTTTTTTCGTTGTGGCCGCCGATGTTGTAGGTTTCGCCGATTTTGCCTTCGGTGACGACTGTGTATAACGCGCGGGCATGGTCCTCGACGTAGAGCCAGTCGCGGATTTGGTCACCTTTACCGTAGATGGGTAAGGGGTTGCCTTCCAGCGCATTGAGTATCACGAGCGGAATCAGTTTTTCTGGGAAATGATACGGCCCGTAGTTGTTGGAGCAGTTAGTGATCAGCGTTGGAAAACCGTAAGTACGTAGCCACGCGCGAACTAAGTGATCAGAACTGGCTTTACTAGCGCTGTAGGGGGAGCTAGGAGCGTAAGCCGTTGTTTCGGTGAATAAAGGCAGTACGTCACTGCGAGGCTGTAAGCCGTGGCAGTCCATGGATTGCTTCGCTGCGCTCGCAATGACCGGTTCGTCATTTGGGTGCGGTAAATCTCCGTAAACCTCATCAGTACTGATGTGGTGGAAGCGGAAGGTTTGTTTTCTTTCGCTGTCTAGTTCATTCCAGTACGCGCGGGCGGCTTCTAATAGAGTATAAGTGCCGACAATATTGGTTTGGATAAATTCGGCGGGGCCGTCGATGGAGCGGTCGACGTGGGATTCTGCGGCGAGATGCATGACAGCATCGGGCTGGTGCTGCTGAAATACACGGTCAAGATCAGTGCGGTTACAAATATCCACTTGCTCAAAAGCGTAGCGATCGCTGCTGCTGACCTCTGCCAGTGATTCGAGATTGCCGGCATAGGTGAGCTTGTCGAGATTAACGACGCTGTCTGGGGTGTTTTCGATAATGTGGCGAATAACCGCAGAGCCGATAAAGCCTGCACCACCGGTGACTAAAATTTTCATGACTCTCTCCTAGCGTTGCGCGATGGCTGTTGAGTGTGCGCCTAATCGCGCTCCGTTTCGTTTTTCCAGGGTGCTTGTAAGTAGCGGCTGTAATTAAAGGTTTCCAGCCATTCGGG
>CANRHT010000155.1 GCA_947630465.1 uncultured Pseudomonadaceae bacterium | reverse complement strand
ATCACGCAATTTGCCGGCAGCATATTCCAGTAGATTTTGTGTCTCCGCAGCAAAGCCGACACTGAAAGGGCGGTCGGCGCGATTGGCAATGGTGGCTAAAATATCAGGGTTGCGAATCAGCGAGAGGGTCATGCCGTCGATGCTGCTTGGATCTTTTTTAAGCTTGTGCTCAGCGATGATTTCTGGACGGTAGTCGGCAACGGCTGCTGCGCCAATAAATATATCGCAAGGCATCGCGGCTTCACAGGCAGCCAGCATATCTGCAGCGCTATTCACGTTAACCCGCTGCACGCGATCCGGTGTTGCTAAATGCACAGGGCCGCTGATTAATGTAACGCGCGCGCCGGCTTCGGCAGCCGCTTCGGCTAAGCAGAAACCCATTTTTCCTGAGCTGTGATTGGTGATGTAGCGCACAGGATCAATATCTTCACGGGTGGGGCCGGCGGTAATAACCAGGTGCTTGCCCGTCAGTGCTTGGTGAGCAAATAAGTCTGCAGTGTTTTGCGCGAGTAACTCAGGCTCTAACATGCGGCCTAAACCAATATCGCCACAGGCTTGTACGCCACTGCCAGGCCCCAGCAGTTTAAAGCCGCGCTGACTTAAAGTCTCAGCATTGGCTTGGGTGGCAGGATCGGCCCACATGGCTTGATTCATTGCTGGCGCCAGTGCCACAGGAGCGTCTGTGGCTAAAATCAAGGTGGTTAACAAATCATTGGCAGCGCCTTGTACGAGGCGTGACATCAGATCAGCTGTGCAGGGTGCGACCAAGACTAAATCAGCCCAGCGCGCCAGTTCAATATGGCCCATGGCAGCTTCAGCGTTGGGGTCGAGCAAATCGACATGCACCGGGTTGCCCGACAAGGCTTGCAAGGTCAGCGGCGTAATAAATTCGCGTGCACCATGGGTCATCACTACATGCACTTGCGCACCTAAATCACGTAGGCGGCGCACCAGTTCTGCGCTTTTATAGGCCGCAATGCCACCGCTGATACCAACAATGATGTGTTTTTGAGACAGCCTTTGCATGATATGCCTGTTGTTTAGAGTTGTATTTGAAAAGGCAAAAGTAGCCAAATTAGAAATCTTGTCTAAGATAACATAGCCACTGTTAGAGAGGCAGTGGCGCAATGATCAGGATGAGATCAGGACAATGTGCGTCTGAGGTTCGACGCGCTGGGATGAGAAGGAGTTCGTCTATGAGTATGCAAAGTTGGCCAATCAATGAGCGCCCGCGTGAGCGTTTGTTGGAGTATGGCGTGGGTGCTTTATCTGATGCTGAGTTGCTGGCTATTTTTCTGCGCACCGGAGTGCAGGGGCGCAACGCGGTGGAATTAGCGCGTGATTTATTGAGTGCTTTTGGTGGGCTGCGTCAACTGTTAGAAGCTGATCAAGCCAGCTTTACCAGTCACATGGGTTTAGGTCCGGCGAAGTATTCGCAGCTACAAGCGGTGTTGGAGATGGGTCGTCGGCATTTAGCGGCCAGCATTCAACGAGATTCAGCGTTAGAAAGCCCACAAGCGGTGCGTGATTTTCTCAAGGCCAAGCTGCGCCATGAGTTGCATGAGGTGTTTGCCTGCTTATTTTTGGATACCAAGCACCGTGTTCTTGCGTTTGAGGTGTTGTTTTACGGCACTATTGATGGCGCGAGTGTGTATCCGCGACAGGTGGTGAAGCGAGCGCTGGCCAACAATGCAGCCGCTTTGATCCTTACGCACAACCACCCCAGTGGTGTGGCTGAGCCCAGTCAAGCGGATAAGGTTTTGACAGAACGCCTGAAGGAAGCTCTGGCGCTAGTGGATGTGCGCGTCTTGGATCATTTTATTGTCGGTGATGGTGAACCCTTGTCCATGGTGGAAAATGGTTGGATGTAATCTGTTATTGGATTGAATACTGGGCTAAGTGTGGGCTTTCCTTGATTCGTGCTGGTGTTTCTGCTATAAAGCACGGCTCGATTCTAAGAGAACCTGTTTGGCACTATTATTTAGTGTTGCTGTTGTTCCTTAGTTAAGTCTGGGTAATAATATGCAGGTTATAAAAACCGTCATGTTTTTAACGACCTACGAATCCAACTACGTTTTAAAGCAGCCAACCCATGCTGGGTTGAGCATGTGGTTTATGAGGGCTGAGATATGTCAAAAGTTTGTCAAGTAACCGGTAAGGGTCCGGTTACAGGGAACAAAATTTCCCACGCTAACAACAAAACCCGTCGCCGTTTCCTGCCAAACTTGCAGCATCACCGTTTTTGGGTAGAAACCGAAAACCGTTTTGTACGTTTACGTTTATCTGCAAAAGGTATGCGCGTGATTGATAAGCGCGGAATCGACACAGTACTCGCTGAGCTTCGTGCTCGCGGCCTAAAGGTTTAAGGAGAACATCATGCGTGATTTAATCCGTTTAGTGTCAAGTGCTGGTACCGGTCACTTTTACACGACAGATAAGAACAAGCGTACGACGCCTGATAAATTGGAAATCAAAAAATTTGATCCAGTTATCCGCAAGCACGTGATTTACAAGGAAGGCAAAATCAAGTAATTGATCGCCTTTCTGTGTATAAAAAACCCGCTTTATGCGGGTTTTTTATTGCCTGTCATTTAGGCAGTCATGAGCCGTGGTTTGATGGGTAGCGGCCAGGTGGTGTGAGCTTTAACGATCGAGGGCGGCGGTTAATATATTAATTGTGCGTTTATTTTCCACAAAGTGTGGCCGTATACTGCCACGCCTCAATAAAAACCATCGGAGATGAACATGTTATTACGCGGGCTGAGCTGGCTGCTGGTGTTTCAGCTGGCGGGTACAGCGCTGAATGTGCTGTTTTTCCCTGTCTTACCCGGGCCTATTATTGGTTTGGTCCTGTTGTTTGGTTATTTAGTGTTGCGTGGCCGAGTGAGTGAGCCCGTCAATGAGGCAGCAACCAGCTTGCTGCGCTATTTACCTTTGTTGTTAGTGCCGCCTGCTGTTGGGGTGATTGTGCATATCAATGATATCAAGGCAGATCTGTGGGCGATTGTTGGCGCGCTGGTTGTCTCTTTCTTAATTTCAGTGGTTTTTATCGGCTGGTTAATGCAAATGCTGATTAATCGCCAAGCTCGGGCGAAGGATAAGCTATGAACCTAGACTGGCAGGCTGCATTGGATGCAGTTATTCATCATCCTTTATTTGCCTTTGGCTTAACTTTGGGTGCGTATCAGGTGGCTTTGGCGGTCTATGAAAAGACGCGCTTGATGTTCTTGCAACCGGTTTTGGTGGCAATGATTATTTTGATTGCGACCTTGTTGGTACTGGATATTGATTACGCTGAATATAAACAGGGTGCGCAATTGCTGACCTTGATTTTAGGTCCGGCAACTGTGGCCTTAGCGGTGCCGCTGTATTTGAATATGCGCCGTGTACGCCAAGTGCTCTGGCCGACTTTGATCACTCTGTTAGTCGGTGGCTTATTTGCCACTGTATTGGGCGTGGCCTTAGCGTGGTTATTGGGTGCTGAGACGCTGATATTAAGCACCATTGCACCAAAATCAGTCACTACGCCGATTGCCATGTTGGTTGCCGAAGAAATTGGCGGTGCAGCATCGCTGGCGGCAGTATTTGTGATGATTACCGGTGTGCTTGGAGCGATGTTTGGCATTGAGATGCTGCGTTTGTTTCGTGTCAGCAGTCCCGCAGCGCAAGGTATGGCCCTAGGTATTGTTGCCCATGCAGTGGGTACGGCGCGGGCGTTACAAGAAAGTGAAGAGGCGGGCGCTTTTGCTGCATTAGCTATGAGTATGATGGGCGTGCTGACCGCGGTCTTGATGCCGTTGGCAGTGGCGCTGATTGCTTAAGGGTTGGCGTGTTATGATTGGCAAAAATTTTCTAAGGTTAAAGCTATTATGAAATCACCCTTACCTGCGTTTGCCCAAGCCCCTGTGTTGGTAGTGGGTGATGTCATGCTTGATCGCTATTGGTATGGCAGTACCACGCGTATTTCTCCGGAAGCGCCGGTGCCGGTGGTAAAAGTGACCCGTACTGAAGACCGTCCTGGCGGGGCGGCTAACGTTGCGTTAAATATTGCCGCCTTAGGTGCACCTGTGCAGTTGATTGGCGTTACCGGTGCTGACGAAGCCGCGGATGCGTTAACTGAACAGTTGCACTCAGTGGGTGTGCAAACACATTTTCAGCGTATTACCGGTCAGCCCACCATAGTTAAATTACGTGCGATGAGCCGTCAGCAGCAATTGTTACGCATGGATTTTGAAGAACGCTTTAATACTGATGCGAATGCCGTATTGGCTCAAGCTGAAGCTGTTTTAGCGCAGGTTAAAGTGATGATCTTGTCAGATTATGGCAAAGGCTCAATTCTCAATCACCAAGCTTTATTGCAGGCCGCTAAGCAGCGTGGCGT
>CANRHT010000154.1 GCA_947630465.1 uncultured Pseudomonadaceae bacterium | reverse complement strand
GTGTAAGCTGCTGCTAAGCTCCAAACGTTGTTGGTGCTGCTGCGATCGCCGCGTGGTTCGTCTTTCTGGTTGAACTTTGTGTTGTACATGTTGAAGTCAAAGTTCAGCTTTTGTGCGTCAGCAATTGGCAATGTGTAGTTCACATTGGTGTAATGCTTTTTCGCTTGAAAACGATCATCACCTTTGTGGCCACCTTTAGCGTCAGCATAAAAATAAGCAGCGCTTAAGTCGTCAGTAAAGTTGTAGCGACCACCGACTAAGTCAATTGAGCGAATACCGTTACTGTCAAAACGTACAGCGTCTTGATCTGTCAGCGCAGTAAAGTGACCTAAGTTCAGTTCTAGGTTTTCAATTTCATTACTGGTCACTAAGAAACCAGTTGCTGTTTCTGGTAACAGACGTGAATCGTCAGTTGACAGAACAGGTAGGTCTACAAACTGCTCGCCGTATTTCAAAGTAGTGCTTGAGATACGTGCTTTAACTGCACCGCCTGCTTGGCTGAAGTTATCAACAGCTTTGTCATTGCGACCATTACGGCTGTTGCCAGGGAACTGACCATTACCAAAACGGCCGCCACCTGAATCCAGTTTGATGCCCTGTAAACCAAAGGCATCAACACCAAATCCAACTGTACCCTGAGTAAAACCTGACTCATAGATAGCTTTTAAGCCTAAACCGGTATCTTCACGGTAGTTCTGTGTGCCACGTGGCTGGTTACGGAAGTCACGGTTCATGTATAGAACACGAGCGTGCGCATCTAGCTTGCTGTCTTCAATAAAACCGTTTGACTCAGACTGCTGGCTAGCAACAGCCATTTGTGTGCTTGCTGCGGCTACTGCTAAGGCAATAACGCTCAACTTAATCATTTGCATAAGAATGCTCCTGGATTGGTGTGATGATTGTTTTGCCTGCAAAGCATTTGCCGGCAGGACTTAATCTAATTAACGGCGCATATTGTAGATGTTATTTATCGTTCTGGCGAGTCTGTGAGGTAATCTATTCAGGAAGCATTCAGAAATTAAGCAGGTTTGAGTGCTTTTTTAGCCTGATGCTGGCCTGGTAAATGACTGTAAACCTATGATTTTATTGAAGAGATGCTAAAAGGAGTGATCAATGTTTGAGTTGGATCAACGGCTGCGAAACGATACCTTGGTAGTGGGTGATTTGGCCTTGTGTCGTGTTTTATTGATGAATGATAGCCGTTATCCATGGCTTATTTTGGTGCCTAAAGTAGCGGCTGTCTCTGAAGTTTTTGAGCTCACAATCGAGCAGCAGCAGTGTTTGTGGCAGGAAACTACAGCGGTCAGTGTGGTGCTGAAGCAGCTGTTTCAAGCGGATAAAATCAATATTGCGACCTTGGGTAATGTGGTTAAGCAGCTGCATATGCATATTGTGGTGCGTATGCAGGATGACGCCACTTGGCCGGCGCCCGTGTGGGGGCAGGGTGTGGCGCAGCCTTATACAGCGCAAGAGTTGCAGCAGTTCAGCACAAAGCTGCAGGCTGCGTTACAGTCACCTGAATTTATCGCAGCGAAGGTAAGTCTATGACGATTGAAGAGCGGATGGCTGACTTAGAAATACGTCAAGCGTTTCAGGATGACACCATTCAAGAGTTGAATGATGTGATTGTGGCGCAGCAGCGGCTGCTTGCGCGGATGGAAACCCAGTTGCAGTTATTGGCCCAACGGCAAAATGATTTACATAATCAGTTTGATGAAACCCCGAATGAGCCACCGCCGCACTATTAGATTAGTGTGCGCTGTTTGTGCTGGGTCAACTGCAGCAGCCTAAGCGCTTAGACTGCTGCAGTAAATAAAGCTCATCCCCTGATGCGCTATGAGTAGTACTGGTTGAAACAATAGTCCTATACGCCACGCCAAGTGGTGAGCACATCAAGCATACGATTGGCAAAAGCCCATTCGTTGTCATACCAAGCCAATACTTTCACCAAGCGGCCTTGTGCGCGAGTTTGAGTGATATCAGCCACGCAGGACACAGGGTAGCCATTAAAGTCGCAAGAAACTAAAGGCTGCTGATTGCATTCCATGACGTCTTTGGGGAATTGTGCGGCGCCGGCCAGTAGTATTTGATTGATCTCTTCTATATCAGTATCGCGCTCAGCAATAAAACTTAAATCAACCAAAGAGACGTTTTGTGTCGGTACACGTACCGCCATGCCGTCGAGGCGGCCGGCTAATTCAGGAATGACCAAACCAATGGCTTTTGCCGCACCCGTGCTGGTGGGGATAATGGAGCTGGCTGCAGCGCGGGCGCGGTAGAGGTCGGCGTGGCTTTTGTCCAATAAGCTCTGATCGTTGGTGTAGGCGTGAATCGTCGTCATCATACCGTGTTGAATACCCACTGCTTCGTGCAGCACTTTTGCCAAAGGTGCTAAACAGTTGGTGGTGCATGAGGCGTTAGAAATAATCTGCTGATTACCCAGTAAATGATGGTTAACGCCATAGACAACGGTGAGATCAGCGCTGTCCATTGGGTGGGCCAAGAGTACGCGGCGCGCTCCAGCGGTCAGGTGTTGTTCGGCTTGGTGGCGTTGTTTGACACGACCGGTGCACTCCAGTACCACGTCAATGCCCAGTTGTTGCCAAGGCAGTAGCACAGGATCAGCTTGGCTAAGCAAGCGGATGGACTGATTGCCAATCTGCAGGCTGTCGCCACTGAGTTGTACGGACTGGTCAAAACGTCCAAAGGTTGAGTCAAAGCGCGTCAGGTGCGCCAAGGTTTTTGCATCGCCTAAATCATTGATCGCGACGATCTGCAATTTATTATGCAGTCCGCGCTCAAATAAAGTGCGCAGTATATTGCGGCCAATTCGTCCGTAACCATTAATAGCAATTCTTAGCATTGTTGTTCTCCTTGAGTGCCTGGGCACAAAGCACAGTCAATTACGTAATGCGCCAAAGGCTGCGCAGCCGTCGAATGACTGTGTATTCCATTGCAGTTGCGCGCGCAGATGATGCAGTGTGCCGCTCATGCTGTCGGTGCAGAGTTGTGGAGTGATCCACAGTTGTAAATGTTGATCGTTGGCTTGTGTACTGATGTTGACACTGCCGTCGGGCAATTGTTCTTCTAAATAAGGTAGGGCAAGACTGGCTTCGCCCATCTGGTTAAAGATTAAGCCTTGGGGTGTTTGCAGAATTGACCATGCAGGCTCATTACCGCTGGCGCGTAAAATTAAGCGTGCAAAATCAGGGTCATCACAACCATGGCCTTCAGCTTGTAAGCGGTAGGTCTGAGTGGCGCTAAAACTGTGGTCTGCTGTGTTGGCTGTGCCGCTGATATCTGCGAACAGGCTGGTGGGTGAGTCTGCGCTCAGCGTTTGCAGTTGTGCCTGCAGTTCGGTTGATGGAATAAGGCGGTACTGAGTATCGCTATTGCAGGCCTGTAATTGCCATTGGTTGCCGTCTGCTGTGAGGGTGCCTTGTATGCGAGTGAGTGGTGGTTCGGGCGCTGCAGCAGGGGTGAGCAATTGGCAGCCGCTTAATAAAATAAGTGCAGGTAAAAAAACAGCGAGACGTAAGTGGCGCATGATTGAGTTGTCCAAGGTTGCAATAAAGGTGTGCTGTCGCAGCGCGATGAGGTCTGGCGTACTCTTTAATGGGGTTAGGCGATATCGAGCTGTTGTGCAACGTTGCAGTTAGATTCGCACAGGCTGGCGGGTGACTGCAACTGACAGGCAAAAAGGGCGGTGTGATGCCTGTGCGTTGAGTACGAATGGATAGAGTGAATACAAACATGAGGCATAAAAAAAGCCCTTAAGTATTGCTACTTAAGGGCTTTTTAATTGGAGGCCGAGGCCGGAATCGAACCGGCGTTCACGGATTTGCAATCCGCTGCATAACCACTCTACCACCCGGCCTAAACAAAAACGCCGCACTAAGCGGCATTCTTGATGACAATTTGGAGCGGGAAACGAGACTCGAACTCGCGACCCCGACCTTGGCAAGGTCGTGCTCTACCAACTGAGCTATTCCCGCAATGTCTTGGTGACGGGCGCTATTCTAGCCAATCAGAATAATTAGTCAAGCCCTTGAATGTAAAAAAGTTATTCTTCCGTCTGATTGGTATGTAAATGTGGTTTTGCAGCCCATAAATATTGAACCATTGACCACAAGGTTAGTACTGCAGAAAGAATCAATAAGGCGTATCCGCTGATGACCCAAGCGTTTTTACCTGGCGGGTTGGCCAATAAAATAATTAAAGCGAGCATTTGTGCGGCAGTTTTCCATTTACCAATGCTGGATACGGCAACTTGTGCACGTTCACCGATCTCGGCCATCCATTCACGCAGTGCCGAAACCAAAATCTCACGGCAAATAATAATAATCGCCGGCAACGTCAGCCACAGATTGTTGTGCTCGGCGACCAGTAGGACTAAAGCGACAGCCACCAAGAG
>CANRHT010000153.1 GCA_947630465.1 uncultured Pseudomonadaceae bacterium | reverse complement strand
CATTATCAAGGTGCCAATGCCACCGTCCAATCCCTACGAGGTAAATTATGAGCCGTACAACTCCAGGTCAACGCTTTCGTGATGCTGTTATCGAGGAAAGTCCACTACAAGTGATCGGTGCGATCAATGCCAATCATGCTTTATTAGCTCAGCGTGCGGGCTTTAAAGCGATTTACTTATCCGGTGGCGGTGTTGCTGCAGGTTCACTGGGTTTACCTGATTTAGGTATCACTGGTTTAGAAGATGTACTGATTGATGTACGTCGTATTACGGATGTCTGTGAACTGCCGCTGTTAGTGGACGTGGATACTGGCTTTGGTTCGTCTGCGTTTAACGTGGCACGTACGGTTAAATCCATGAGCAAAGCGGGTGCTGCAGCGATTCACATTGAAGACCAAGTCGGTGCTAAGCGTTGCGGTCACCGTCCTAATAAAGAAATCGTGACTCAGCAAGAAATGGTTGACCGTATCAAGGCAGCCGTTGATGCGCGTACCGATGACAGCTTTGTGATTATGGCGCGTACCGATGCCTTGGCGGTTGAAGGTCTAAACTCTGCGCTTGATCGTGCGGCGGCCTGTGTTGAAGCCGGTGCGGATATGGTCTTCCCTGAAGCCATCACTGAGCTGGAGATGTACAAGCTGTTTGCTGAGCGTGTGAAAGCCCCAATCTTGGCCAACATCACCGAGTTTGGTGCTACACCATTATTCACTGTGGATGAGTTACGCGGTGCTGACGTCGGTTTAGTGCTGTATCCACTGTCGGCTTTCCGTGCCATGAACAAAGCTGCGGAAAATGTCTACAACGCGGTACGCCGTGATGGCACGCAAAAGAATGTAGTGGATACCATGCAAACGCGCATGGAATTGTATGACCGCATCAACTACCACCAGTTTGAGCAAAGCCTCGATGCTTTGTTTGCTCAGAAAAAAAGCTAATTGAGAGTTAATCACCAATCGAGTGATAACCAATAATAAAAGCATGAGGAATAACGTGATGACTGAAGCAAAGAAAAAAGTACTCAGCGGCGCTGGATTGCGCGGCCAGATCGCCGGACAAACGGCACTCTGTACGGTGGGTCAAGAAGGCGCTGGCCTGACGTACCGTGGTTATGATGTGCGTGATTTAGCTGCGAACTGTAAATCCTTTGAAGAAGTTGCTTTTTTGCTGCTGCGTGGCCACTTGCCCAATAGCAGTGAGCTGACGGCGTACACCAAGCGTTTGCACGATATGCGTGATTTACCAGTCACCCTTAAAGAAGTACTGGAGCGCATTCCAGCTGACGCCCACCCCATGGATGTGATGCGTGTCGGTACGGCAATGCTGGGTACGCTTGAGCCAGAAATGAGCTTTGAGCAGCAGTATGATGTGGTAGATCGCCTGTTGGCGGCCTTTCCAGCCATTTTGCTGTACTGGTACCGCTTCAGTAAAGACGGTGAGCGTATTGCTTGCATGACTGATGAGCCGGATATTGGTAGCCACTTCTTAGCGTTATTGCACGGTAAATCACCCAGCGCTTTACACCGTGAAGTGATGAACGTGTCGCTGATTCTGTACGCTGAGCATGAGTTTAACGCCTCAACCTTTACCGGTCGTGTGTGTGCTTCAACGCTGTCAGATCTGTACTCTTGTGTGACCGGTGCGATTGGTTCACTGCGTGGTCCATTGCACGGTGGTGCAAACGAAGCGGCGATGGCGTTGATTGAGCGCTTCAGTTCACCTGAGCAAGCGGTCACTGAACTGCGTGCCATGATTGAGCGTAAAGACTTAATTATGGGCTTTGGTCATGCGATCTACCGTGATTCAGACCCACGTAACGAAGTGATTAAAGGCTACGCCAAGAAGTTAGCCGATGAAGTGGCTGATACGGTTGTATATCCCGTTTCTGAAGCAATTGAGAAGTTTATGTGGGACGAAAAGCGTTTGTTCCCTAACGCGGACTTCTTCCATGCCTCGGCTTATCGCTTTATGGGTATTCCTACTGAGTTGTTCACGCCGATTTTCGTGTGCTCACGCGTCAGTGGTTGGGCTGCACATATTTTTGAGCAGCGCGCCAATAACCGCATTATTCGCCCCAGTGCTGAATACACCGGTGAAGAGCAGCGTCCGGTCACACCGATTGGTGAGCGTTAAGTCTTTGTCTGCTTAGGCCGACCCATCAACCAGCTGCGCTTATGCCCAGCTGGTTTTTGTGGTTAAGCCAGCGATGTTTTATCCCTGTTGATTGAAAGAGTTTTAATTGTCTATGAATAGCCTATTCCGTAAAAAATTACCGGGCACGGCGCTCGATTATTACGACGTGCGCGAAGCCGTTGATGCCATTGAACCCGGTGCTTATGCCAAACTGCCGTACACCTCGCGAGTGCTGGCAGAAAACTTGGTACGTCGCTGCGAGCCCAGTGAGCTGACTGATGCGCTCAAGCAGTTGATTTACCGTAAAAGCGATTTAGATTTTCCTTGGTATCCAGCACGCGTGGTCTGTCACGATATTTTGGGTCAAACCGCCTTGGTTGACTTGGCGGGCTTGCGTGATGCGATTGCTGAGCAAGGTGGTGATCCATCTAAAGTTAATCCAGTGGTACCCACGCAGTTGATTGTTGACCACTCGTTGGCAGTTGAGCACGGTGGTTTTGATCCAGAAGCCTTTGATAAAAACCGTGCGATTGAAGACCGTCGTAACGAAGACCGTTTCCACTTTATTGAGTGGACCAAAACCGCCTTTAAAAACGTGGATGTGATCCCAGCTGGTAACGGCATCATGCACCAGATCAATTTGGAGAAAATGTCTCCAGTGATTCAGGTGCGTGATGGCGTGGCTTTCCCTGATACCTGTGTTGGTACCGACAGCCACACGCCACACGTGGATGCCTTAGGTGTGATCGCCATTGGTGTCGGTGGTTTGGAAGCTGAAACTGTAATGCTGGGTTTGCCATCCATGATGCGTTTACCCACTATCGTTGGTGTGAAACTGGTCGGCCAGCGCCAATCGGGCATCACAGCTACGGATATTGTCCTAGAGTTGACTGCGTTCTTGCGTAAAGAGCGTGTGGTCGGTGCTTACCTCGAGTTCTTTGGTGATGGTGCCGCCAGCTTGTCGATTGGCGACCGTGCGACCATCTCTAATATGACCCCAGAGTACGGCGCCACCGCTGGTATGTTCTATATTGATGAACAAACCACTGAGTACTTAACCTTAACCGGTCGTGAGCCCGAGCAAGTTAAGCTGGTAGAGAACTACGCTAAAGTCACTGGCCTGTGGGCTGATGATTTAGCCGCGGTTGAGTACGAGCGCGTACTGACCTTTGATATCTCTAAAGTAGGCCGCAACATGGCTGGCCCTTCGAACCCGCATGCACTGGTGTCAACCAGCGACTTAGCCAGCAAAGGTATTGCTGGCGCCTGGGAAAAAGAAGAAGGCTTAATGCCCGATGGCGCTGTGATTATTGCTGCGATCACCAGTTGCACCAACACCAGTAACCCACGCAACGTGATTGCCGCCGCATTGATTGCGCGCAATGCCAATAAGTTGGGTTTAGAGCGTAAGCCATGGGTGAAAACCTCATTTGCGCCCGGCTCTAAAGTTGCTGAATTGTACCTGCAGGAATCCAACTTGCTCGGTGAACTTGAGCAACTGGGTTTTGGTATTGTTGGTTTTGCTTGCACGACCTGTAACGGTATGAGCGGTGCTTTGGATCCAGTGATTCAACAAGAAATCATTGATCGTGATCTTTATGCAACTGCAGTGTTATCAGGTAACCGTAACTTTGATGGCCGTATTCACCCTTACGCCAAACAAGCTTTCTTAGCTTCACCGCCTTTGGTTGTTGCTTATGCGATTGCCGGTACCATCCGTTTTGATATCGAAAAAGATGCGCTGGGTCATGATAAAGACGGCAATCCTATTACCTTGAAAGACTTGTGGCCAACTGACGCTGAGATCGACGCGATTGTCGCTGCCAGTGTGAAGCCGTCGCAGTTCAATCAGGTGTATATCCCGATGTTTGATCTGGGCTCTATCACTCAATCCATCAGCCCGTTGTATGACTGGCGTCCGATGAGTACTTACATCCGTCGTCCGCCGTACTGGGAAGGTGCTTTAGCCGGTGAGCGTACGATGCAAGGTATGCGTGCCTTAGCTGTACTGGGTGACAACATCACCACGGATCACTTGTCACCGTCCAACGCGATTATGATGGACAGTGCGGCCGGTGAATACTTGCACAAAATGGGTGTTCCGGAAGAAGACTTCAACTCGTACGCAACGCACCGTGGTGACCACCTCACTGCACAGCGTGCAACCTTTGCTAACCCTAAACTGTTTAACGAAATGGTTTTGGACGAGCAGGGCGAAGTGCGCCAGGGTTCCTTTGCACGCATTGAGCCTGAAGGCACAGTGACTCGCATGTGGGAAGCGATTGAAACCTACATGGAGCGCAAGCAGCCGCTGAT
>CANRHT010000152.1 GCA_947630465.1 uncultured Pseudomonadaceae bacterium | reverse complement strand
GATAAAGCCAGCATGGAAATTCCAGCACCAAAAGCTGGAGTGATTAAAAGCCTAGCGGTCAAACTCGGTGATCGTCTCAAAGAAGGTGATGATTTATTAGAGCTTGAGGTCGAAGAGGATGCCGCTGCCAGTCCTGAGCCGGTTACCGCTGCACCTGCTGTTGAGACGGCATCTGCGGCTCAAGCAGCCAATACGCCAAGTGTTGCTGAAGTGGCTGCAGAAAATATCATTGAAGATATTCATGTACCGGATATTGGCTCGGCGGGCAAAGCGCGGGTGATTGAGTTGATGGTGGCGGTGGGTGACCACATCACTGAAGACCAATCACTGCTGACCTTAGAATCAGATAAAGCCAGTATGGAAATCCCATCGCCGGTGAATGGTGAAGTGGTTGAAGTGCTGGTGCGCCTCGATGCTGAAGTGGGTACTGGTGACTTAATCTTAAAGGTGAAGCTTGCTCAAACGGCAGCGGCAGCGGCAGCAGCGGC
Source organism: uncultured Pseudomonadaceae bacterium (assembly GCA_947630465.1). Classification (GTDB taxonomy): domain Bacteria; phylum Pseudomonadota; class Gammaproteobacteria; order Pseudomonadales; family Pseudomonadaceae; genus Denitrificimonas. Next base: position 4,001 of record CANRHT010000152.1, on the reverse strand, counting down.
TCCAGCCGTCACTGCAGAGCCCGCGACGCCAGCAGCTAAACCCAGTGCTGCGGTATCTGTCGCGCCAGAAGCCGCCCCTGTTGCTGCACCACGCAAAAAAACCAGCGCTGTGCATGCGGGGCCTGCAGTACGTAAACTGGCTCGTGAGTTTGGGGTGGACTTAGGGCTGGTGCCCGGTACGGGTCCCAACAAACGCATCATGAAAGAAGATGTGCATGCTTATGTGCAATCTGTCTTGAGTAAGCAAGCCAACACCAGCAGCGAACAAGGCAGCGGTATTCCAGCGATTCCTGAAGTTGATTTTGCCCGTTTTGGCGAGATCGAAGAAGTCGCCATGACACGCTTGCAGCACATTGGTGCGCTGAATTTGCATCGCAGTTGGCTGAATGTGCCGCATGTGACGCAGTTTGAATCAGCGGATATCACTGAGTTAGAAAGCTTCCGTGTCAGCCAAAAAGCTGTCGCCGAAAAAGCTGGTGTGAAGCTCACTGTATTGCCATTCTTGCTCAAAGCTTGTGCGCACTTGCTGCAAGAAATGCCAGACTTCAACAGCTCCTTAGCGCCGAGCGGGAAAGCGCTGATTCGCAAGAAGTATGTGCACTTAGGCTTTGCGGTAGATACGCCAGAAGGGCTATTGGTGCCGGTGATTCGTGATGTGGATCAGAAAAGTTTGCTGCAGCTGTCGGCAGAAGCTGCTGAATTGGCCGACAAAGCGCGCAATAAGAAACTCCGTGCCGAGCAGATGCAAGGTGCATGCTTTACCATTTCCAGCTTAGGTCATATTGGTGGTACAGGTTTTACCCCGATTGTGAACGCGCCTGAAGTAGCGATCTTGGGTGTGTCACGCGCCACTATGCAGCCGGTGTGGAATGGCGAGAGCTTTGATCCGCGCTTAATGCTACCGCTGTCGTTGTCATACGATCATCGGGTGATTAATGGTGCGGCAGCAGCGCACTTCACGCGACGATTGAGTGAGTTGCTGGCGGAAATCCGCAGCTTATTGCTGTAAGTTTTAAAGCGGTAGCCCAGCACCCCGTCTAAGTTGATTGCTTAGCGGGGTGTTTTTGTTACTGCTCAGCAAACCCAAGCTGGCGCCAGGCTTCATAGACGGCAATAGAGACAGTGTTCGATAAATTTAAGCTGCGTGAACCTGCGCGCATGGGTAAACGTACCAGCTGTTCTGCTGGAATACTGCTGCGCACGTCCTCGGGTAAACCGCGGGTTTCAGGACCAAAAATAAAAGCATCGCCATCTTGATAGCTGACTTGTGCATAGTTGTGCGAGCCCTTAGTGCTGAAGGCAAATAGGCGAGGGTGTTGCAATGCACTCAAGCAATCCTGCAGGTTGGCATGCAGTTTCACATCGGCAAACTCTTGATAGTCAAGGCCCGCACGGCGTAAGCGTTTGTCATCAAAATCAAAGCCAAGCGGCTCAATTAAATGTAAGCTGCAGCCAACATTGGCACATAAACGAATGATGTTGCCGGTATTGGGTGGGATTTCTGGTTCAAAGAGAATGACGTGAAACATGCTTGATCCTGACGATAAATTAGAAGCTGATTCTACATGGGAATTGCCACCACGGCGGCAATGGATCTTGAAGTTTTTAGCCAGTTTAGCCTTGTTGGGTTTCTTGGTTGGATTGATGATTGGGCGCGTTGTTGAACCACCACCGGCGCTGCAGCCTTACAATCGGTTGTTGCAATTGCAGAGTTATGCTGACGGTTTAGCTGTATGTTTTGCGCAAACGATTACCCCTCAAGTGCGTCATGAGCAAGGTGCTTATTACCTGTGGTTTGCCGATACTCAAGGGCGTAACGCTCAAGGCGAGTTTGTTTTGCCGCAGGGACAATTAGTACAGTGGCAGGTGGAATCCCGCGATACTGGGGTACAAGTTGTCTTTGTTGGTTTGCAAGCGCTGCAAGGGCAGTGGTCGGTGCGTCAGGATCAGCAGCAATGGTGCACCGATATTCGTATCAGTGCGGCATCCGATACACAGTAACGAGGCAGTGCTGGCGCTAGAGTTTATTGGCTTTTTAAACGGCGTAAATTACCAATCACTGATTCAAGTGCGCGATCAAATAAAAGCGCATTGTCGAGCAACGTAATGCTGTTGTTCTTGAGGGCGACAGCCAATGCCATACGGTTTTTTTCTAATACTTTAACGCCGCTGCGATTAACAAAAATGTAACGCCCAGTCGATTTAATAATAGCGGCTAACTTACAGCGCAATTTACGTTGATCGTCTTGAGTCAACTCAACCCAGCTGCCGGTATGCAGGCTATCGACTTGTAATAACGCGGGATCATCTTCAGCCAAGATAATCGCATTGCTTGAGTTGTCGGTGAACTCGGGTTTTTGCAAAACGATTTCTTCCTGCACCTCAATCATCACTGCTTCTGCTGGTTGTTCTTGGCTGGCAGCCGCATGCAGCTCTTGCGGTAACTCGCTGAGGGTGATGGCATCGTCAACAGGTGTTGCGCTGGCATCGCTGTCGTTAGAGTCAGGCGGATTTGCTTTGGCTTCAGCGGCGACAGATTGGCGTTTGTAACGCTGAAAGGCCTGCACATGCAGTGCTTCTAAGCGACTGAAAAAATCACTACTGATAAAAGGATCAATGGCCGCATTGGCAAAACCCGCACGCAATTGCCGCAGCAGTGAAGGTACTAGTTGTAAGAGTTTTAAGCGTGCTTGTGCATCTTCGTGGGGCTCGATACTCCAGATTAGATCGTCCATGGTGGCGATGCTGTCGCGCCACTCGCTGGAGTCCTCACCGTTTTTCAGATAGACCAAGAGCAATACTTTACTCCAAGCCTCTTGCAGTAACTGCACGACAACCTCGGGTAATGTTTTACCTAGCACGCGCTGGTTAAGTTCTTGCTCAACATGCATGCGTGCCGATTCTGCGCGAGCGCGGCCTTCTTCAGCGTCACGGGTGCGCTGCTCAAGTAATTCGCTGCGACGTTTTTCACTGCCGGTAAAGGCAATAAAATCAGCCAGCAGTTCATTGAATATATTGGGGTCGTCGGTAAATTCAGTGAGTGTGCGTTGTACAACGCTTTCAATCTTTTGGTACAGATTGTCACGGTGTTCGCTGTCTTGTTCGCTCCAGCCTAAAGCTGCTGCGGCAATTTCGTTGAGCAGGCGACGCGCTGGGTGGCTGCCGCGATTAAAAAATGTTTTATCGAGTACAGCAACTTTTAACAGTGGAATTTGTAAGCGTGCAATCAGCGCTTTCAGCGAGTCAGGCAAGTTGCGGTCATCTAAAATAAATTCAAATAGCATCGCCACTAGGTTGATAACATCATCATCAACTTGGCCCACGACTCGGGCTTCTTTGCTGTTGGCACTGGCGCGCTGTAGCAGTTGATCAAGTTGCTCGCGTAAATCGTTGTCTTGCGCGGCCTGAGTTGGCAAATGCTGCTGCATATGCGACAGCAAACGCATCAAATCATTACTGGATATGGGGCGTGCGTCATCAGGTATCTGACGCTGTGGAAATACGCTGCCACGCAACTGAGAGAGCATATCTTGCAGTTCGCTAAAGGCAATTTGCAGCTGCTCAGTACTGGCCACTTGTGTCGTATCATCAGCGCTGCTGTGCATCACTGATGGGGCCGAGGTAGCAGCGGCAGAGGGACGACGCTTGCTGTGTGCTGGGCGTGTCAGTTTTAAATCCGGCAGCACCTGAGCTTCAATCAAAAAATCGTTGGTTTGCTCATACAAATCATCGAGTTCATTAATCACGTGCTTTTCAAACAGCTTAAGAATAATCAGTTTGATATTGATTGAGAAGTTGATGCTGTTGCAGCTTTTAATAAAATTACTTGCCAGCTCGCCCGGGCTGAGTGGATTATTTTCAGTGGTGATTTTACGGCTTAATAAATGATTAAAACGGGCGGTGAGGTTGCTCAGAGCCTGCTCGTCGCGACGTTTGACTTTGGCGACCATGCTATCGATGGCAACAGACTCTTCCAGCACATCATTTTGTACCAGTGACAA
>CANRHT010000151.1 GCA_947630465.1 uncultured Pseudomonadaceae bacterium | reverse complement strand
CGCGAGCGACCAAAATCCACTCCGGGAGTAATAGCTACATATTGCGTTTCTAAAAAATGCCGGCAAAACTCAAATGCATCACCACCAAAATTAGAAATATCGGCATACAGGTAAAACGCACCCTGCGGCTCGACTTCAATTTTAAAACCTAACTCGCGCAAAGCGGGCAATAAATAGTCACGACGCGTAGCAAACTCAGCGCGGCGCTCTTCAAAAATAGCGATGGTATCGGGCTGAAAACACGCCAAAGCGGCATGCTGCGATAACGTTGGTGCGCTGATATAGATATTCTGCGCCAGCTTTTCCAGCTCTGGCACCGCCGCTTCTGGCGCAACTAACCAACCTAAGCGCCAGCCGGTCATGCCAAAATATTTAGAAAAACTATTGAGCACAAAAGCGTTGTTATCCACTTCCAAGACGCTGGGCGCATCCATGCCGTAAGTCAGGCCATGATAAATTTCATCCACCACCAAATGCCCACCACGCTCACGCAAGGCCGTCGCCAGATCAGCCAGTTCAGTACGATTTAATACGGTACCGGTTGGATTGGCCGGCGAAGCGACTAAAGCACCCACGCTATCTTTGTCCCAGTAACGGGCAACCGCATCAGCCGTTAACTGATAATTACATTCAGGCCCAACTGGCACGAGTTGCGCATCACCTTCCACTAAGCGCAAAAAATGGCGATTACAGGGATATCCCGGATCGGCCAGCAACCAGTGCTTGCCCGGATCAACCAGCAAAGCACTGGCCAAGAGCAAGGCCGCCGAGCCGCCTGGGGTAATCATGATGCGCTCTGGATTAATATCTAAACCGTAATGACTGCCATAGTAGCCCGCAATCGCTTCACGCAACGCCGGCAAACCACGCGCCGCGGTATAGCGCGTATGTCCTGCGGCTAAAGCGGCATGCCCTGCCTGAATAATCGGCTCAGCGGTATTGAAATCCGGCTCGCCAATTTCCAAATGAATAACATCGTGACCTGCCGCTTGCAGTTCATTGGCACGCTGCAACAACGCCATCACGTGAAAAGGTTCAATTGCGCGACTGCGAGCGCTGTATGTAAAAGTCATATTACTCACTTTAAATGGCGGTGCCCGTGCTGTGCTGCGAACAACAACACCACATACTCACGTGGTGATTTGGGCGCTAGCAACCTGCACAACTGAGCGATCCGCTCTATGATTCAACATTCACCATCAATTGCTTGGGTGTGCGATACAGCCAAAAAACCACCAGCGTAGCAAAAGTCAGCAGCACCATCACCGGCGCTTCTAAACCTAATATTTTTGCGACAACCGCAAACCAAGCCGGTAAACAGGCAAACCATAACGCCTGCAAACGTACATGCATCAATTGCTGCCAAGCTGCCTTCTGCTCTTCTTGCGGGCTCTGCCGCGCCTGCCCCACCGCAATCACCGCATGTTTAAAACGCTGAAAGGGTCGATGATTTAAAAACAATAAAGACAATCCAACCACAAAAAATACCAGCGAAACCCACTCTTTATGCTCGCCTAAGCGATATAACTCACCCGGTAGCAAAAGAACCGGCAAGAGTGCGACCGCCAATTGCAACCACCACAACATGCGCAAGGTGCCGCGCGCTTCTATAGGCTTCACGCCTCTTGCTCAGCCTGATGTTCACGCCCCAATAAATGCCCGAGCTTGCCGGCCTTGGTGGCTAAGTAGAGTTTATTGTAAGGATTTTGCCCCACCTGCAAAGGTACACGGCGGGCGACTTCCACACCAAAACCTTGCATGGCTTTAACTTTGCGCGGGTTATTGGTCATCAACTGTAAGGAATGCACGCCGAGATGATCGAGCATCGGCTGACAAATAGAATAGTCACGCAAGTCAGCGGCAAAACCCAATTGCTCATTGGCTTCCACGGTATCGGCACCGCCATCTTGCAAACTGTAGGCGCGAATTTTATTCAGCAAACCAATTCCACGGCCTTCTTGACGCAAGTACAACAAGACACCGCGCCCTTCCTCAGCAATGGCACGCAAAGCGGCTTCGAGTTGTGCACCGCAATCGCAACGCAAACTGAATAATGCATCACCGGTCAAGCACTCAGAATGCAGGCGACCTAACACGGGTTGACCGTTAGCAATATCGCCTAAGGTTAAGGCAACATGCTCTTTTCCGGTCTCCTCATCGAGGAAACCGTGCATGGTAAATTCAGCAAATGGGGTGGGTAATTTGGAGGCAGCGACAAAGACGACGGACACCAGAGCAACTCCTAGGCTTTTATAAGGTGGGCATTGTAGCGCTTCACTTCAGGCAGGAACAGGCAAACCACCATTATGTTATGAACTGTTGCGCCCATGCCTTATTCAAACAGCGCATCCAACGCTTCTTCGAGACGGGTAACAGCAATAATCTGTAAGCCCGCTAAGGTTTCACGCGGCACATTGGCCTTGGGCACAATCGCACGTTTAAAGCCATGCTTGGCGGCTTCTTTGAGACGCTCTTGCCCACTGGGTACCGGACGAATCTCGCCGGACAAACCAATTTCGCCAAACACCAGCAAACCATGCTCAAGCGGTTTATTACGCAGACTGGAAATAATGGCTGCCATCAAGGCTAAATCCGATGCAGTTTCCAGCACTTTAACCCCACCCACCACGTTTAAAAACACATCTTGATCATGGGTTGGAATGCCGCCATGGCGATGCAAGACGGCCAATAACATGGCGAGGCGGTTTTGATCTAAACCGACAGTGACGCGACGTGGATTACCCAAATGACTGGTGTCGACTAAGGCTTGCACCTCAATCAACATCGGGCGCGAGCCTTCCCAAGTCGCCATCACCACACTGCCCGACACCGCTTCTTGGGCGCGATTGAGAAAAATCGCCGACGGATTCGATACTTCTTTAAGACCGCGATCAGTCATGCCAAACACGCCCAACTCATTGACCGCACCAAAGCGATTTTTCACTGCGCGCAACATACGCAAACGGCCATCGGATTCGCCTTCAAAATACAAGACGGTATCCACCATATGCTCAAGCACACGGGGTCCGGCTAAAGAGCCTTCTTTAGTGACATGCCCAACTAAGAAAATGGCTGTACCACTTTGCTTGGCATAGCGCACCAATAACGCCGCACTTTCACGTACTTGCGAAACACCGCCCGGCGCTGATTGCAATTGTTCGGTAAAGATCGTTTGAATGGAGTCAATCACCATCACCCGTGGTTTTTCACGGCGCGCGACGGCAAGAATGGTTTCGATACAGGTTTCGGTCATGACTTTAAGTTGATCTTGCGGCAAATCTAAACGCCGCGCACGCATGGCAACCTGCTGTTGGGACTCTTCACCCGTGACATAGAGCGCCGAGATATCTTTAGCCATATGACACAAGGTCTGTAATAAAATCGTGGACTTACCAATCCCCGGATCACCACCGATCAGCACCACAGAGCCATCCACTAAACCGCCACCGAGTACACGATCGAGTTCACTGGAACGGGTAGAAAAACGCGGCACTTCTTCAACACTCACCTGAGCCAAGGTTTTCAGCTCAGTCTGATCACCCGCCCAACCGGCGCGGCCACTTTTTTCTGATGCACCCGCTTCAATCATGGTTTCTTGCAGGGTATTCCACACCCCACACTCACCGCATTGGCCGGCCCACTTTGGAAAAGTTGCTCCACATTCTGTACAGCCGTACATACGCTTGGCCTTGGCCATTCTCTGCTCCCGTGCTGATGCTGATTGCTAGACTGAACTGACCGCTAGCGGCCTGCATACACTGGCATTATATACAGCGTCTTTATAAATGCAAACGCTGCTACTGACCAGTAACAACAGTGACCGCCGTCTGCCAGGCAACGACAATTCAAGCATCACTTGAGGTGCACACAACTCACGCAGCCTTTACGCAGAGCATAGAGCCGATAATTCGTTAGCCACCGCAACCGCCACAGCAGCCGCCAGCGGGGTGCGTCAGTTTACGCAACAAGATTGCTTGCAAAGCACTGCCCTGCTGCTCAAGTAATTGCAGTGCTTGTTCATCTAAGGTTTCAGTGCCGGCCTGCACCGCCGCTAAACGCGTAACCACCTGCTCATAGTCGTTAACACGACCCGCAAAACTTGCATCTTCAGCGCATAGATTGTGTAAATCCTGGGCTAATTCTGGTGCATCTTTAATTAAAGGATGGAGTGCAGTTGTCATGATGATGTCCTCACAATTGATGATGTGAAAACGATACGCCATCGCTGCTGACTTACGCTTGATAGCAGTCAATTTGCTTAAATATGAAAAACACTTGCATCAATCAATAATGAGAAGTATTCTCATTTACAGCAAATCAACCACACACGGATAACCCTATGACTTATTTTATTGATGCATGGCTCGATCGCCCACAACCTTACCTGCGTATTGTTAATCGCCTAACCGGTAATGTGTGCGTGCAAATTGAAGGGCAAGAATTAGAGGAATTGCGCGAGCAAGGCGCGCTGGATATATCTGAATTAAATAACCCTGAGCCTTGGGCGATTAAAGAGTTAGTGCGGCACTTATTTCTTATGTGCCATGCCCAAGCCGTTCG
>CANRHT010000150.1 GCA_947630465.1 uncultured Pseudomonadaceae bacterium | reverse complement strand
TGCGTACTGGCATTGGCAATATCGCGCAAAGCCACCACCACTTGATTGCTGGCGATTTTCTGCTGGCCAGTCGACATGGAAATCTGCTGTGCAGCACTGCTGGTTTTACTCGCGGCTTGTACCAATGCATTGAGATCATTCGCCGTTTCTTGACTGACTTGCATCCCCATTTGAATTGAGCTGGCGCCTTTTTCTGAGGTAATCACCAAGCGGCTGATGGAGTCTTGAATCTCTTGGATACGATCTTCAATCTCATGAGTAGAATCGGTCACGCTATCAGCTAAGCGACGAATTTCACTGGCCACTACCGAGAAGCGCTTGCCCGACTCGCCGGCACTGGAAGCCTCAAGTGCGGCGTTAAAGGCAATCAATTTGGTTTGATCGGCAACAGTATTGATCAAGTCCATGACTTTACTGATTTCTTTAGACTTGCTACCCAGCTGCATAATTTCGCGCAAACTGTTTTCACTGTCACTGTGGATTTCCGCCATACGCGACTGCAGCGTATTCATCGCGCCAGCCCCTTTGCGACTGCTCTCCAAGGTCAGGTTGGCCACATCAACCACCGCTTGGGAATGATCAGCAATTTGTGTAGAAGACGCCGATAACTCTTCCATGGTTGAGGTGATTTCCGCCACAGACGACGACATCTGCTCTACCGCTGCCGCCATTGACTGGCTGACTTGCTGTTGGGTATCGGTATTGCGCCCCACCAAACCTGCGGTGTCGGCTAATTTCAGTGCGGTATGGGTCAAACGTGTCGAGCTGCCTTGTACGCCACTGATCGCCAAGGATAAGCGCTCTAGCAAACTGTTGGTCTGTGCAGCCAACTCGCCCAGTTCGGCTTGGTCATCTGTGGTTAAGCGTTTGGATAAATCCAAGGTGCGCGTGATTTCAACCAGTTGACGCTGAAACAGCGCCAAGGGACGACTGAGCGACACCGCCAGCGGATATAAAAAAGCCAAACTCAGCAACAGCATAAACGCCCCGAGAAGCAGGGATTGATAGAGCTGCTGCTCGATGGGCTTCATAAAGTCACTGGTCGGCACTTCAACTAATAAGTAACGCTGCAAGTCCTCAAGCCACACAGCGCCAACAAACAGCGTGCGATTTTTATAAGCAACTTCTTTGACTGTGACATCCGTAGCGCTTAATAACGCCATTAACTCGCTGTTACCCTGCAAGTCAGTAATAATCGCGTTATCAGCATGCACCTCAACCACGCCGTCTTTAGTCACTAACGAGGCTAAACCGTTACGCGCGAAACGATAGGCACTGACAGTGACGGCCAACTGCTGCATATCCAACCCTACTCCGGCAACGCTGAAGGGCTGGCCGGCGGCATTTGAGTTTTTCCCTGCGTAATTGACAAACATTTGCAGTTTGTTACCACTGAAGATGTTTTTATCTAGGTTCAGTTCGTAGCGTTGTGCGCTGTTAATGTACTCGAAATACCAAGCATCATCCGGCTCACTCGATTGCATGTGACGGTGCTGAAGTACGCCATCCTGATAATGAAAATAGACTAACTGTGTCCCATCATTGGCTGCCATAAACGCAGAGTCAGCCGCCAATTCTGTAGTGACAGCGGCCATCTGCTCGCGCACGCTATCGAACCCTGATTCTGGCATGCCTGCTTTTATCCAGCGTTCAATATACACATTACTCGCCAGACCGCTGGAGGCTTGAATACTGGGCGCAATATTGAGCGAGACTTCAGCCGCCAAACGCCGCAACTGCGTCGGCAACTCGCGCTCAAGTAAAGCGGTGACTCGACTTTGCTTATAAAAATTTGACTGCAATACCAAGGACACTCCAGTCATCAACGCAAAGAGCACGCCAAACGAGACCACCAAACGCCAGCGTAAAGACAATCGAGTCCAAAAAATGCGCATAAACAATGCCTTTAATAATATTAATGTATATAAATGGAAGCTAACGGTATCGAGCGTGCTTAAGCAAGCCTGCCGTCAATATTTAAGCGCCGATACGTCCAGTAAATAGTGGTAGAGCATCCAGCAACAGCAGTATTTGCACGACAAACACCAGTAGCGCAAAAACCACAACAAAACCAATCGCCCAGCGACCGCCCCACACTCGATAACCTTCGCTGCCAAAACGCTGACGCGAAGCGCGCACCAATAAAGCCGGAACCAACGCGGCCCAAATGGCAGCCATTAAACCCACATAGCCCATGACCTTAACAAAACCCGTAGGAAACAACAGGCAAGCGCCCAGTGGTGGTAAAAACGTCAGTGCTGCTGTTTTTAAACGTCCTTGCGCGGTATCTGCCCAGCCACATAGATCACGCAGATAGTCAAACAGCCCTAAGGTGACACCCAGAAAGGAACTGGCAATCGCCATAAAGGCAAAAGCATTTAAAAATCGCGCCACTGCATCAGTGCTGACATAAGCATTCAATGCCAACAACAGCGCACTGACATCACCATCAGCAGCCAAGACGGGCGCAAACTCAGCACGCGGCAGATTACCTTGCACGGCCACTTGCCACAATACATATATAGTCAATGCCAGCAGCGAACCCCACAAAATACTGCGCGCCACCGGTTGCGCTTGCTTATTGTAGTAACTGACCAGGCTGGGTACGTTGCCATGAAAGCCAAAAGAGGCTAAACACACAGGCAAGGCCGCCCACGCATAACGCCAATAGCTGTGCTCAACGGCGGTCGAACTGTCCAATAACACCGCCGGTGTCACGCTGTGCAACAGCGAACCCGTAGAAAGGAAAAAACTCACCAGCATGCCGCCAATCAATACCGTCGCGAAACGATCCACCAGTTTGGTCGATACCCAAACAGTGGTGGCCAATACCAGTAAAAACACGACCGACGACCACTCACGGGATAAAGCTATAGGCTGACCTGTTAACTCTGTACTGAGATGGTTCAGACTGTTTTGGGTTAAGCCGCCACCGACAAAAATATAAGCATAGGTCAGCGAATACAGCACAAAAGCCACAGCCAGCCCAGTGACAAGGCTCCAGCCAGGCCCCAGCAAACCGCGCACAACACTATGAAAGCTCGCGCCCTGCGGGAAATGCAAAGTTGCCTCCAGTAGCATCAAGCCCGACACATACATGCACAGCCACACATAGAGCAAAATAACGATGGAGCCGCTAAACCATACCCCAGCTGTCGCAGTAGGATTGGCCAACATGCCAGCACCAATGGCGGTACCAGCAATAATCATCATGCCGCCAAAACGGGTCGGCACATGCTTGCGTACGCTGCGGGTCATAGACTATCTTTTTGTGATAATAAAATAAGCACACGGACTCTATACATTTTAGGCTAGAGCCCGCCTGCGTTGCTGTTAGTGCTGCGTTGGGAGCTGATAAAAAACCCGCACTTGTCCGATATAGCCCAAGCTTTGCGCTTTCTCTTGTAATTCAAGGCAAAGAGTCTGTGCAGCAGCATCCAGCTGCGCCACTGGACGTATCAGATCGACATGCACTTTACCGCTCAGGTAATGCAAAGTCAGCGCCGCATTATCAGCCACTTCGACCTCACCGGCCCAAACTTGGCGCAAAGCAGCTACGACTTCGCGGCGCAACGGCAAACCGCGGCACAGCAAATCCAAGGAGTCATCTTCGGGATCAATGTGCACTAAAGCGTTGCTGATATCTTTATCTGAATCAATCAACTTTAACCGCACATACTCGGCAATTTTATGGCCTTCAGAGACGCTTAAGCGCTCATCCACTTCAATATGCACATCAATTAAAAAACTGCCACCCATACGTCGACTGCGCAACATATGCACGCCCTGCACGCCGTCAACACCTTCAATAATACGCTCAATAGCGGCTGCCGCTTTGGGTTCCATCCCTGTATCGACTAACTCTCGCAGCGATGCCCATGCCTGATCCCAGCCAATTTTACCGATCATAAAGGCCACACCTAAGGCAGCCAAGGCATCCAAGTAAGGCACGCCCAATAAACTACCCGCAACACCAATCAACACCACAATCGAAGAAATCGCATCAGAGCGGTGGTGCCAAGCATTGGCCTTGAGCAAGCTTGAATTAAATTCTTGGGCAAAACGCATGGTGTATTGATACAGGCCTTCATTAGCAATAATAGAGATGAAGGCGATCAACAGCACTATGGGTGTCGGTTGCAGCAAGGTTTCTGGATTGAGTAAGCGCTGCGCAGAATCCACCACAATACCGATAGCAGTAATAATCAGCACGGCACCTAAACCGACGGTAAAAGCCGTTTCAATGCGCGCATGACCATAGGGGTGTTCTTTATCGGCCGGTTGATTGCTGTATTTAGCGGCCAACCAGACCATTAAATCCGTACTTAAATCTGCCAATGAATGCACACCATCAGCAATTAATGCGTGAGACTGGCCAATAATGCCAAACACCACCTTAGCAACGGTGAGCAGCAAATTGATCAGGGCACCTACAACGCTGGTGTGGCGCATGGCCTTATCACGTGCTTGGGCCTGTTGTTGAGCACTCATGTATAACCTCGATAACTAAAGCGGCGTGCACTCAGTTTAAGACTGGGTGCTGGTGGACTGCGGAGTACTTTACCACAAGCCAC
>CANRHT010000149.1 GCA_947630465.1 uncultured Pseudomonadaceae bacterium | reverse complement strand
CTGCTAACCATGTTTTGCCCATACCGGTTGCCAGCACCACTAAGCCGCGAGAAAAGCCTTCGTTGCGCGTATTAAGTAAGGCTTCGAGGGCTTCAAGTTGCACGCTGTTGGGGCTGGGTTGTTCAAGGTCCTCATCAATAAAACCAGTGACGGGTTGAACTAAAGGAATATTGCTTTGGCGACGTGCGCTGTAGCGATCAATCCAGTCTGCATTTAAGCGAATACAGCTTGGGTCGTTCAGTAAAAGAGTAAAGGCCGCGCGGATGCTATTAAATTCAAGCGCTGCATCTGAGTCTTGCGGCGGTTGCCAATCGTGTCGCCATGACCATTCATACGCATGGGTTAAGGCGGCGCGGCTGATATTGTTTGAGCCAATAAAGGCGCAACCCTTGCTGATTTGATCATCTTTGCTTTGCGTAAAAATATAAGTTTTTAAGTGAAAGCTGGTGTTGCCTTGGCATTCAAATATATGAACATCTGCACCGCGCTCGGCCAGCATCAGCAGTTCACGTAAGGCGCGCGGGTGGGTGATGCCTAAGTAATCTGAGGTGAGTATCCGAAGACGAGCGCCGTTTCTTAATGCTTCAAGTAAGGCGTCAAACAGCAACTCTAAACCCGACGGTTGAATAAACGACACCGCGATTTCAATCTCGCTGGCGTGATATATCGCTTGGAGCAATTTAGGCAGTAAAGGATCGTGCTGGGTGCCGGTGGTCAGGCGCGGGCTGTTGATTAACATACAAGGTCACTACTTATTAAAAGGTGCTGAAGGCGAGACAGGCTTGGCAATCTATACAACTTTGCTGAAAGCGGCAAAGGCTAAAATACAAATCACCCGCTAACAGAAGAGCTTCTCAAGCAAACCCTTCCCACACACCTTGTATCTTCCTGATTTATCAGTACAATACGCCCACACCAAATCTTGGTGTTCTTGTTATGGTGACCCTACCGGTCCCCTCGCAACGATTAACCGTTAACCTGGTCAGGCCCGGAAGGGAGCAGCCATAGCGGTGACATTGTGTGCCGGGGTGTGGCTGGTAGCGGTCGCCACCTTAATCTGCTGTTATCGTCATTCTCCTGTAATACATCCCACATATTTCAAATAAAGCCCACGGCTTAACTGCGTTGCGGGTGCAATTTTTGCTGTGCTCCGTTAGCATGTGCGTCTGTTTTCTTGCTGGTCTTTGGTTGCTATGAGTTATCAGGTTTTAGCCCGCAAATGGCGTCCCCGCTCGTTTCGAGAAATGATCGGTCAAACCCATGTGTTAAAAGCATTGATCAACGCCCTTGATCATCAGCGCTTGCACCATGCCTACCTCTTTACCGGTACGCGCGGCGTGGGTAAAACCACCATTGCGCGCATTATGGCCAAGTGTCTGAACTGTGAACAGGGCATCAGCTCCACGCCGTGCGGTGAGTGCTCGGTGTGCCGTGAGATCGATGAAGGGCGTTTTGTTGATCTGATTGAAGTGGATGCGGCGAGTAAAACCAAAGTTGAAGACACCCGCGAAATGCTCGATAACGTGCAATATATGCCGACGCGCGGGCGTTATAAGGTCTACCTGATTGACGAAGTGCACATGCTGTCCACCAGTTCTTTCAACGCCTTGTTGAAAACTCTGGAAGAGCCGCCGCCTTACGTTAAGTTCTTATTGGCTACCACCGATCCGCAAAAGTTACCGGCGACGGTTTTATCGCGCTGCTTGCAGTTCTCTTTGAAGAATATGCCGCCTGAGCCGATTGTCGGGCACTTGCAGAATGTCTTAACCAGCGAAAATATTCCTTTTGAAGACGACGCGCTCTGGCTATTAGGCCGCGCCGCTGATGGTTCCATGCGCGATGCCATGAGCCTGACCGATCAAGCCGTGTCTTTTGGTGATGGTCGCGTATTTGCTGATGATGTACGCGCCATGCTCGGCACGATGGACCAAGGGCAAATCTATGGTGTGCTTAAAGCCTTGATTGCTGGCGATGCGCGTGGTGCTTTAAGTGCGACAGCGCATTTAGCTGAACACGGCCCTGATTGGGCGGGCGTGCTGGCGGAAATCTTAAATGCCTTGCACCGCATTGCCATTGCGCAATTGATGCCCGATGCCATTGATAACGGCCAAGGTGATCGTGAACAGGTGCTGGAATTGGCGGGTTTATTACCGCCGGAAGATGTGCAGTTTTATTATCAGCTGGGTTTGATTGGGCGCCGCGATTTACCTTTAGCGCCTGATCCACGTGATGGTTTTGAAATGGTGTTGCTGCGTATGTTGGCGTTTCGTCCAGCCAATTTACCGGGTACGCCACCGACCACGCCGCTGATTCAATCAGCCGCGAGTGAAGGCAATTCCAGTTCTAGTACAGCATCTGCAGCGCCCAGCGCTCAGCAGCAGAGCGCAACAGCGCCGACGCCTGTCACACAGAGTGCCGCGCCTGTTGTGGCTGCGGTCGCCACGCCAGCGCCAACTGTCGCGCAAACGTCAGCACCTGCCGTCAATCAGCCACCTGCAACACCAGCAGCACCTGCATCAGCGCCGGTATACAGTGCCGTTGAGGCAGTGCATGCGCCTTGGGAAGATCCAATCGAGCCCGCATCTGCAGCACCCGTTGCCGCTGCGCCGGCTGCGATGGCTGAAGCGCAAACAGCAGCAAGTGCCGCAGTAGAGAATCATCCGCCTGAGCAGTCAATGCCTGATTATGAGCAGGATTATAGTCAAGCCTTTGCGGCGCAAAGTGATGACGATGATGATGCCTATTTAGATCACAGTAGTTTTCAGGATTATGCCGATTTATCGACGGTCAGTAGCGCTGATACGGCGCATGTGCCAGCAGTGGACGGGCAGGCTGATTTACAGCCGCATATCCCAGTGGCAACAGGTTTGGCGGCTGAGTGGCAGGCGATTTTTGCACAATTGAATTTGGCCGGTATGACTTTTAGTATTGCCGCTAATACCGTGTTAATTGAAAAAAATGCGCAGAGTTGGTTGCTGCACCTTGACCCCAACCACAGTGCATTATTTAATCCAACGCAATTGCAGCGCATTAATGACGCCATTAATAAGCAGCAGGGTGCGCCAATTGAGTTACACATTGAACAGCACGCGCCCCAGCAGGAAACCCCGGCTTTAGCGCAGCTGCGTAAACAAGCAAAGCGACAGCAAGAAGCAGTTGATGCAATCCATGCAGACCCTGTGGTACTGCAGTTAATAGACACTTTTGGCGCTAAAATCAGTGCTGACAGTATTGAACCCATAGACTTGGCAATGTAAGGAAATAAATATGAAAGGTGGTATGGCTGGCCTGATGAAGCAGGCGCAACAAATGCAAGAAAAAATGCAAAAGATGCAAGAAGAATTAGCCAACGCAGAAGTGACCGGTCAATCCGGTGCAGGCTTGGTGAGCATTGTGATGACCGGTCGTCATGATGTGCGTCGTGTCAGCATTGATGACAGCTTGTTGCAGGAAGATAAAGAAATTCTCGAAGACTTAATTGCCGCAGCGGTGAATGACGCTGTACGTAAAATTGAGCAAAGCAATCAAAGCAGCATGGCGGGTATGACCGATGGCATGCAATTGCCACCGGGTTTCAAAATGCCGTTCTAGGTGCCACACAGCAAGCAGGGTATCTAGGCTCTGCTTGTTGTAACACCCTCGCGTGTCGCGGTCGCTTCGCTGACCTGTCCCTCATTTATCCCAGTGTGCGCAAACCTTATGTCGTTTAGTCCTTTAATTCGTCAGTTGATTGATGCCTTTCGCGTGCTGCCCGGTGTTGGGCAAAAAACGGCGCAGCGTATGGCTTTGCAATTGTTAGAGCGTGATCGCAGCGGCGGTCAGCGTTTAGCCCAAGCCTTAAGTCAGGCCATGGATGGAGTAGGGTATTGCCGCGAGTGCCGCAGTTTAAGTGAGGAAGAGGTGTGTCATCTGTGCAGTGATCAGCGCCGTGATGAGTCGCTGCTGTGCATTGTGCAAGGGCCGATGGATGTGTTCGCCGTTGAGCAAACCGGTTATCGCGGCCGCTATTTTGTCCTTAAAGGGCATTTGTCACCGTTGGATGGCTTGGGTCCAGAAACCATTGGGATTCCTGAGTTGATTGGCCGCGTCAATAATGGCCAGTTCGCTGAAGTGATTTTGGCGACCAACCCCACCGTAGAAGGCGAGGCCACAGCGCACTATATCGCGCAGATTCTGGCGGGTAAAAACTTAGTGGTGTCACGCCTCGCCCATGGTATGCCGCTGGGTGGTGAGTTGGAAATGGTGGATGGCGGTACTTTGAGTCATGCGTTATCAGGACGTCGCCCGATTCAGATGTGATGCAGGCATAAATATTTACAAGGTATTTAATATATCTTTAGGTAATGTGATAAGATACGCCCAGTCAAATTTAGCCTGTATGCCTCGTGATCAATAAGTCACCGCGTATAGGCATTGAATCAATTGAGGGGGATGTATGTCGGGTAAAGTATTAACACCGCAAGCAGCACAAGAATTAATCGCACAAGGTGCAGTATTAGTCGATATCCGTGGCGCTGATGAGTACGCTCGCGAACATATCGTTGATGCGCGCCACATGCCGATGGAGCGTTTGACCACTGAAGGTCTGAA
>CANRHT010000148.1 GCA_947630465.1 uncultured Pseudomonadaceae bacterium | reverse complement strand
CCCGGTCAACGCGCACGTAATCCACGTAATACGCGCAACGAGCGCCCTGCTGCTAGCAGCGCTGCGCCTGTTACAGCCAACCGTGATCCAGAAGTTTTTCTGGATGATGCCGTGGATAACTTTGGCAACAGTGTCGATTACGTCAGCCCTTATCAAAATAAAGGCCGCGGTCGTCGCCCGAATAACGCTGCCCCTGCAGCAGCCGGTGCGCAAACGCGTACAGCACGCCCAGCCCGTGGTGCAGCGCCAGCCACTGCCGATAAACGCCGCGCACCTAACAAACCACGGAACAACCCGCGTCGTGATGATGCACGTTACGCCAGCGCTGGTGATGCTCCGGTCACCCGCGAAGCACCGCAGCCGTTGATTATTCGCAAAGGTGAACGCTTGCCCAGTCTTGAACAATTGGAGCAACTCGAGTCGCGCACCCGCAATAAAGAAAAACCAGCACTGCTGTCGTCACGCGACTGAGCACAGTGCAGCAGCATTATTAAACGAATGCTTTAACCTTAAGCCCCCAGCGAATGAGCAATCACTCCAGGGGGCTTTTTTTAAGCTGAAAACAGGCTGAAGTTAGAGCCTTGCTGAACATCAGCAGCCGATGCTTAATAAAACTGTAAACTAACAAACTGCTATCATTGTGCTATATGTCAATTAGCACCCCTAAGGAGCTTCCATGGAAACACCCACAGAACGCAGCAGTACGATTAGCCCACCCGTGTTTTATACCTCAGCTATTCTGATTGCTGTATTGGTTTTATTTGCCGGTATTGCCCCGCAAACCGCACAAAGCTTTTTTGGCGATATGCAAGCGTGGATCGTTGAAAACGTCAGCTGGTTCTATGTCCTTGCGGTTGCTCTCATTTTGCTTGCAGCTATTTTTATGGCGGCCAGCCGTTACGGTGATATCAAACTCGGTCCCGACCACAGTGTGCCTGATTATAAAAGCACCTCATGGTTTGCCATGCTGTTCTCTGCGGGTATGGGTATTGGCTTGATGTTCTTTGGTGTCGCAGAACCTGTGATGCACTTTATTGCCCCGCCCGTTGGCGATCCCAATACCATACAAGCCGCTCGTGAAGCCATGAAGCTGACCTTTTTCCACTGGGGTCTGCATGCTTGGGCGATTTATGCGGTTGTTGCCTTAATTCTTGCCTTTTTCTCATACCGCCATGGTTTGCCGCTGACCTTGCGTTCGGCATTGTATCCATTAATCGGTGAGCGTATTTATGGCCCCATTGGTCATGCAGTCGATATTTTTGCCGTTATCAGTACGGTTTTAGGTATTGCCACTTCGCTGGGTTACGGCGTACTGCAAATTAACAGTGGTTTTAACTACTTATTTGGCTTGCCCGTCGGCACTAATATTCAAGTGATCTTAATTGTAGTGATTACTGCGTTAGCCACCTTGTCAGTGGCAACAGGCTTGGATAAAGGTATTCGGATTTTATCGGAAATCAACCTCTCGCTGGCAGTGATTTTACTGGTGTTAGTCCTGCTGTTAGGCCCCACCGCACTCTTGCTGAAAAGCTTTGTGGAAAACACCGGTGGCTATTTATCTGAAATTGTCAGCAACACCTTTAACCTCTTTGCCTATGAGCCGACCGACTGGCTCGGTGGCTGGACGCTGCTGTATTGGGGGTGGTGGCTGTCATGGTCACCGTTCGTGGGCATGTTTATCGCCCGTGTTTCACGCGGCCGTACCATTCGTGAATTTTTAACCGGCGTACTGCTGGTACCCACTGGTTTTACTTTCATGTGGATGACGGTGTTTGGCAACACCTCCATCAATATGATTATGAACCAAGGCATCACCAGCCTCGCCGATCAGGTCAACGCCGATACCTCACTCGCCTTATTTGCTTTCCTAGAGCACTTCCCTTTCTCCAGCGTGCTGTCGATGGTCGCGGTATGTATGGTGATTTTGTTCTTTGTCACCTCGGCTGACTCAGGCTCCTTAGTGATTGACATGCTCGCCTCGGGCGGTAAAACAGAAACACCACTGTGGCAGCGTATTTTCTGGGCGTCTTCCACCGGTATTGTGGCTATTACTTTATTGCTCACCGGCGGTTTGGGTGCGCTACAGTCGGCCACTATTGCCAGTGCTTTGCCCTTCTCGATTATTTTGCTGATCGCGATTTGGGGCTTGTTTAAAGCGCTGCATATCGACTCCACCAAACGCGTCCTTAGGCATCAAAGTGCCACGCATTATTCACGCCAAAAGAAAAGCACCGGCGGCTGGCAGCGTCGTTTACGCAGCATGGTGATGTTCCCACGTCGCTCACACGTCAATCGTTTTATTGATGAAGTGATCATCCCTGCCTTTGAAGAAGTCTCCGAAGAGCTGCGCAAACAAGGCTACACCGTGGCGGTGGAAAGCCGTGACGATAAGCGTTGTAAATTTGAGGTGCAGCACAACGAAGAGGTGAATTTTGTCTATGAAGTACGCCCGCGTGCTTATGTGCGCCCTGACTTTATGGCACAAGATGAAGCCGACGACGAACGTGAAGAGCGCGAAGAACGTAAATACTTCCGCGCTGAAGTGCACTTACTCGAAGGCGGTCAGGACTACGACATCATGGGCTGGTCCCGCGATGAAGTGATTGATGACATCCTTGATCAATACGAGCAGCACATGCACTTCTTGCACGTTGTGCGTTAATCTTCAGCTCACAACTAAGGCGCTCATGATGAGCGCCTTTTTTATTGCTGCAGCACTAACAGCGCTCGATTGATCCGCCCTCAGTCACTTCAATGCTAGAATAGTGACTTTTGCGATGCAGGTCTGCGCATGTCTAAACTTAACCCTCGCCAACAAGAAGCGGTCAATTACATCAGCGGTCCGATGCTGGTGCTAGCCGGTGCAGGCTCAGGTAAGACCAGCGTGATCACCCGTAAAATTGCTTACTTAATTCAGCAGTGCGGTATTTCTGCGCGCTATATCGTCGCTGTCACCTTTACCAATAAAGCCGCGCGGGAAATGAAAGAGCGCGTCACCTCTTTATTGCGCGGTGCAGAAGGCCATGGCTTAACTGTGTCCACCTTCCATAACTTAGGTTTAAATATTATCCGCCGTGAGCATGCGCTACTGGGTTATAAACCCGGCTTCTCTATTTTTGATGACTCAGACGTGAAGAATCTGCTCACCGATATTATGCAAAAAGAGTACGCCGGTGATGACGGTGCCGATGAAGTTAAAAACCTAATCAGCCAATGGAAGAATGATCTCGTCTTGCCCGAAGAAGCCTTAGAGCTGGCACGCGGCGGCAAAGAACAAACCGCCGCCATCGTTTACAGCCACTACCAACGCACACTGAAAGCCTATAATGCAGTGGATTTTGATGACCTGATTTTTCAGCCGGTCAAACTCTTTCAAAACCACCCTGAGGTCTTGGACAAATGGCGTAATCGCATCCGCTATATGCTGGTGGATGAATACCAAGACACCAACACCAGCCAGTATTTGCTGGTGAAGTTATTGGTCAGCGAACGCGCGCAATTTACCGTGGTGGGTGACGATGACCAATCTATTTACGCCTGGCGTGGTGCGCGTCCAGAAAACCTGATGCAGCTCAAAGAAGACTTCCCCTCATTAAAAATCGTCATGCTTGAGCAAAATTACCGCTCCACCAGTCGGATTCTGAAGTGCGCCAATATCCTTATCGCTAATAACCCGCACGTGTTTACCAAACAACTGTGGAGTGAGATGGGCCACGGCGATGAAATCCGTGTGATACGTTGCCGTAATGAAGATGCGGAAGCGGAGCGCATTGCTTTGGAAATTCTCACCGAACATATCCGCACCCAGCGCCCTTACAGTGATTTTGCCATTTTGTACCGGGGTAACTACCAAGCCAAAATCATGGAACTCAAGCTGCAGGTGCATAAAGTGCCGTATCGCTTATCTGGTGGCACCAGCTTTTTCGGGCGCCAAGAAGTGAAGGATCTCATGTCCTACTTTCGCTTGCTGGTGAACCCCGATGATGACAATGCTTTCTTACGCGTGATTAACGTACCGCGCCGTGAAATCGGCTCAACCACGCTGGAAAAACTCAGTAACTACGCTACACAGCGCCAAGTATCCATGTATGAAGCCTGTGCTGAAATCGGCTTAGGCGAGCATTTAAGTGCGCGCTTTACCGAGCGTTTAGCGCGCTTTAAGCATTATATGGATAAGCTGCGCCAACGCTGTTTTAGCGAAGATCCGATCGATGCGCTCAAAGAAATGATTGTCGATATTGATTATGAAAACTGGATCCGGCAAAACAGCTCCAGTGAAAAAGCCTGCGAGTACCGCATGAGTAACGTCTGGTTTCTAATTGAGGCGCTGAAAAACACCTTAGAGCGTGACGACGAAGGCGAGATGACCATTGAAGAGGCGATTGCCAAACTGGTATTGCGCGACATGCTTGAGCGCCAAGAAGAGGACGAAGATGGCGCCGAAGGTGTGCAAATGATGACACTGCACGCCTCCAAAGGTTTGGAGTTTCCCAGCGTGTATATCATGGGTATGGAAGAAGAAATCCTGCCGCACCGCTCCAGCATTGAAGCCGATACCATTGAGGAAGAACGCCGCTTAGCTTATGTCGGCATCACGCGGGCGCGGC
>CANRHT010000147.1 GCA_947630465.1 uncultured Pseudomonadaceae bacterium | reverse complement strand
TTTACATGGCCACAGGCGCAAAAAAGCCGGGAGTTTCCCGGCTGCCGCATGATACCACAGATTATTCTGTGCATGCCTTTAGCTTTTCTATACTGGACGTTGAGGCGCAGTGTTTTGGCCTCAAGCAACAGCGCCAGCACAAGGCCGGCGCTTATTGCAGTTGCAACTTAAGGCTTGGTGTTTTCCATATACTTGAAAAACTCGTTGTCAGGCGATAACACCATGACATCGCTTTTATCAGCAAAGCTCTCGCGATACGCCATTAAGCTGCGGTGAAACGCATAGAACTCTTGGTCCATACCATAGGCTTTAGCGTAAATAGCAGTCGCTTTAGCATCACCCTCACCTCGAATCTCTTCCGCTTCGCGGTAAGCTTCAGCCAGCAAGACACGGCGTTGACGGTCAGCATCAGCGCGAATACCTTCGGCTAACTCCTTACCCTTAGCGCGGTGCTCACGGGCTTCACGGGCACGCTCAGAACTCATACGCTCAAACACACTGAGGTTGACTTCTTTAGGCAAATCGATTGATTTAACGCGCACGTCAATCACTTCAATACCCAGCTCTTTACGCGCCATACGATCCAATGAAGCAGTAATGTCAGCCATTAACTCATCACGCTGGCCGCTGACCACTTCATGCAAAGTACGCTTACCAAATTGGTCACGCAAACCGGACTCAAGACGACGGGCTAAACGCTCATCAGCCACCTGTTTAATGCCTGACGTTGCCGTGTAGTAATGGTCAGCATCGGCCACACGCCACTTAGCAAAAGCATCGACCATGACTGCTTTTTTCTCTAGGGTCAAAAAGCGTTGGGTCGGTGCATCTAGAGTTAACAGACGTGCATCAAACTTGCGCACTTGGTTGATATAAGGAATTTTCACATGCAGACCCGGCTGCACGTTGGCTTGTTCAACCTTCCCAAATTGCAGGAGTACCGCGCGCTCAGTTTGCTGAACAATATAAAAACTGTTCCACGCCACCAGCGCCACTACGGCACCCACAATTAATACAAATGTCGATTTATTACTCATTAGCGGCTACCTCTGGCGCGTAAGTCACGAGTCAGCGTATCACCACTTATACGCACAGCACTGTCGCTTGAGCTGGAAACGCTCTCAACAGAACTGGACGAACGCTGTGGTGCTGCAGTACGTCCTTCAAGCATTTTATCCAATGGCAAATACAGCAAGCTGTTTTGGCCTTTGTCGCCAGTTAACAATACTTTACTGGTATTGCTGAGCACTTCCTGCATCGTTTCTAAGTACAAACGCTGACGTGTCACTTCAGGCGCTTTACGGTATTCAGTCACCAATTTAGTAAAGCGATCCGCCTCACCCTCGGCACGTGAAACTGTTTCATCACGGTAACCGTTGGCTTCTTCACGTAAACGCTGCGCTTGACCACGGGCTTCTGGAATCACACCATTGGCGTAGGTTTCGGCTTGGTTTTTCTCACGTTGCTCATCTTCACGCGCACGAATTACATCATCAAAAGATTCTTGTACTTCACGTGGTGCTTGAGCATTTTGTACGTTGACCTGAGTCACAGTGATACCGGTGCGGTAAGTGTCTAAGAAACGCTGTAAACGCTCTTTCACTTGCACCGCTAACACTTCACGACCTTCGGTAAGCACCTGATCCATCGCGGTAGAACCTACGACGTGACGCAGCGCACTCTCAGTGGCCTGCTGTAAGCTCAACTCAGGTGAAGCAACGTTCAAGACAAAGTCTTGCAGGTTGTTAATTTTGTACTGCACCGTCAATGGTACTTCGATGATATTTTCATCTTCAGTCAACATCGGCCCTTGACGTGTATAAGCACGCTCACGGGTGACGTTCTGCTCATACTTACGATCCATCGGCGGGAAGTAAATATTTAGACCCGGACCTACCGTTTCATGGTATTTACCCAAGCGCAGAATGACTGCTTGCTCTTGCTCGTCGAGTGAATAAACTGCGGTATACAGCCACATCGCTGCCAACACAGCAACAACCACAGCGACTATACCAAAACCAAATCCACCACCGGAGCCGGTTGATCCTGGTTTTTTACCGCCACCAAACAAACTCTTCAGATTATCCTGCAGTTTACGGAGGGCTTCATCAAGATCAGGTGGTCCTTCTTTTTGGCCGCCGCGCTTGCGGTTACCCCAAGGATCCTGATTGTTTGAGTTACCACCCGGCTCATTCCAGGCCATAGTGTTCTCCATCTATTTGAAAGGCAAAATGCACATTAAAAGTGCACTATATTATAAGTAATGAACACACAAAGTCAGCCAGCAACTGGCGATCTTTATACTTTCACTGATGTGTATATTGCGCAAAAAAATCAGCAGGACTGATGCCTTCACGACTGAGCAATTGCTCAAGTTCTATTTTTGCGACACGCAATTGCAACAGACTCGCACCATCTTCAGCATGAGTTTCCTGCTGCACTGCATTTAAATCAAACAGCTTGGCGCGTAAACGACTGTGCTCTTGGCTGAGGCGCACTGTAGCAATATATATTTCGTCTTCCAACAACTCAGCAATCGCTTGCTGTAATAAGGCAATACCTTGCTCTTGTTGCGCCGAAATCCATACCCGCACCGGCTTGCCCTGTTCATCACGCTGAATATGCGCATCAACATTCTCGAGCAAATCAATTTTATTGTAGACCTCAAGCATCGGCACATCGCTGGCATCAATGTCTTGCAATACGTTGTGCACTTGCTGAATTTGTTCATCACGCTCGGGCGATTGCGCATCAATCACATGCAGCAGCAAATCAGCATTGGCGGACTCTTCCAATGTGGCGCGAAAGGCTTCGACTAACTTATGCGGCAAGTGGCGAATAAACCCCACAGTGTCAGCTAAAGTAATTGCGCCTAAATCAGGCACATCTACACGTCGAACCGTTGGATCAAGGGTGGCAAACAACTGATCCGCGGCAAACACGCCGGAATCTGTCAGCAAATTAAACAACGTTGATTTACCCGTATTGGTGTAACCAACTAAGGACACACCCGGTATCTCTGCACGCTGGCGACTGCGGCGCGCCAGCTGACGCTGATTGCGAACTTTTTCCAGACGCTGCTTGATCTGACGTACACGTACGCGCAGTAAGCGTCGGTCAGACTCAAGCTGAGTCTCACCCGGACCACGTAAACCAATACCACCTTGCTGGCCACTTAAATCAGTACGGCTGCCGACTAAACGGCTGCCGATGTGATCCAGTTGCGCCAACTCAACCTGCAACTTACCTTCGTAGGTTTGCGCACGCTGAGCAAAAATATCCAGAATCAAACCCACACGATCCAGCACACGGCATTCTAAAGCACGCTCAAGATTACGCTCTTGGCTGGGTGTTAAGGCGTGATTAAAAATCACTAAGTCAGCCTGTTCAACCAGCACCAACTGACGCAGTTCTTCAACTTTGCCTGAGCCAATTAAAAAACGTGCTGTGGGCTGATGCCGCGCCACACTGACAAAACGTGCGATAACGGCACCGGCTGACACAGCCAGCTCTTGAAACTCATACGGATCTTCTCGCACCTCAGGTGCACGGCCATCGAGATGCACTAAGATGGCGCGTTCACCGGGGTGCTCAACTGTCAAAGCAGACTCCTACTAAGCGTCATTTACATCGTCATGTGCATCATCTTCACTGGGTAAACGTACTGGACGACCCGGTACAACAGTGGAGATAGCATGCTTGTAAACCATTTGACTGACGGTGTTTTTCAACAAAATCACAAACTGATCAAACGACTCAATCTGCCCTTGCAACTTGATACCATTGACCAAATAAATTGATACCGGTACGCGCTCTTTACGTAAGAGGTTGAGGTAAGGGTCTTGTAGCGTGTGCCCTTTTGACATTGCGGTGTACTCCATTTAATAAAATAATAATTTGCCAGATACTTAAATCCAGCAAATAAAAAAACTGGCTTAACTAGATATGGTGAGTGACTGCAGCTTTTTCAAGGTGTGCGACAAATTATCAGACGCCAAACTATCCAGCCACAGCAAGTCGTCCCAACTGCGCAGCCACGTAAACTGACGTTTAGCCAACTGACGCGTGGCAATGATACCGCGCTCAATCATATCTTCGTAACTGCCCTCACCCTGCAAGTATGCCCAAGCCTGGCGATAACCAACCGCACGTATCGACGGCAAGTCAGCATGTAAATCACCACGCTGACGCAATGCTTCGACCTCATCGAGAAAGCCTTGTTCCAACATCTGCATAAACCGCTGGGCAATGCGCTGGTGTAGAACACTGCGCTGCTGTGGTGCTATTGCAAAGGTGGCAACATTGTACGGTAAATGGGCGCCGTTAGATGCTTGTTTTTGCAACTGCTGTTGCGCGCGATGCTCAGTCATGCTTTGCCCACTCACACGCCACACTTCTAAGGCGCGCATAATACGCTGCGGATCATTGGGATGGATGCGCGCGGCCGACACGGGGTCAACCTGGTGCAACTGTGCATGCAGCGCCGCCCAACCTACGCTTGCTGCTTGCTCCTCAATGGCTGCTCGCACCAGCGCATCCGCTGCGGGCATCGCGGCTAAACCTTCAGTTAAGGCCTTGTAATACAGCATGGTGCCGCCCACTAGCAACGGAATACACCCGCGTGCAGTGATATC
>CANRHT010000146.1 GCA_947630465.1 uncultured Pseudomonadaceae bacterium | reverse complement strand
GGCAGCAAATTAGTCCGTGAATTTATTTTAGCTATTTGAGGCCTTTTGCTTGTGGACGATATGCACATCAGCTACCTACTTGGCCTGCTGGTCTTCTTAATTATTTGCTCAGCCTTTTTCTCCAGCTCAGAAACGGGACTCCTGTCACTGAACCGCTATCGCCTGCGCCACATGAGCCGTGAAGGCAACCGCAGCGCTCAACGCGCGCAACGCCTGCTCAGCAAGCCTGATCGCCTACTGGGTACTATTTTAGTCGGCAATAACGTGGTGAACATTCTCGCTGCCTCCATTGCAACCGTGGTTGCGGTGGAGCTGTGGGGCGATGCGGGTGTAGTGATTGCAACAACCGGTTTAACTATTATTATTCTTATCTTCGGTGAAATCACGCCAAAAACACTGGCCGCACTGCGCCCTGAGCTGATCGCCTTTCCAGCCAGCCGAGTCATTTTATTATTAATGGCACCACTGCACCCTATTGTTTGGCTGACCGGCGCCATCAGTAACAGCCTGCTGCGTTTATTCGGTGTTGATCCGCGCCAGCACTCTTCGGAAAGTCTCTCAACTGAAGAGCTGCGCAGCGTGGTGCGTGAAGCTGGGCAAGAGCTACCGGGTAATCGCCAGGATATGCTGCTGGGTATTCTCGACCTGGAAAAAGTCACGGTGAATGACATTATGATTCCTCGTAACGAGGTATTTGGCATCGACCTCAATAACAACCTCGATCAAATCATTTGGCAGTTGCGCACCACTACCCATACCCGTTTGCCGCTGTATCGCGAGAATATCAACCAAATTATTGGTGTGATTCATATGCGCCAAATTGCGCGTTTATTAACGCTGAACAAGCTCACTCACGATGATTTACAAGAGGCGTGCACTGACCCCTATTTCGTACCGGAAAGCACGCCGCTATCCACGCAACTGTTAAATTTTCAAAAGCATAAGCGCCGTATCGGTATCGTAGTCGATGAATACGGTGATGTTGAGGGCATTGTTACTTTAGAAGATATTCTCGAGGAAATTGTCGGCGAGTTCAGCGATCACAACAAGAACTCGACCCCAGATATTCGTCAATTGAGCGACAGCAGCTACACCATTGATGGCTCAGCTTATATCCGCGATATCAATAAGGCTTTGGAATGGGAATTGCCCAGCGATGGCCCGAAAACCCTGAATGGTTTAATCACCGAAATCCTCGAGTTTATCCCCGAAGGTGCGGTCTGCATTCAAGTCGGCCCCTATTATTTAGAGACCTTAGAAATTAAAGACAACCGTGTCAGCCGTGCCCGTTTATGGGAAAGCGCCTGACACGATTAAAGCTGACCATGCGACTGCACAGCCCGCTCCTGCATGACGGCAATAAAGCTGAGCTCAGACTACAACTCAATGCTGATATGACTGATCACGCGCAAGGCTTTTTCACGCGCGGCAGTCACAGTACCTGCTTGAGCCAGCGCTACACCCATACGGCGTTCACCTTCAACAGCAGGCTTACCAAACAGACGCAAAGCTGTATCAGGCTCGTGCAGTGCTTGCGCTAAACCCGCAAAAGCAGTCTGCGTTGAATGCCCTTGCACCAGCAATACCGCAGAAGCGCTAGCACCCAGCTGTTTAATGGCAGGAATCGGCAAGCCCAAGATCGCCCGTGCATGCAGAGCAAACTCGGATAAATCTTGTGACATCAGCGTCACCAACCCCGTATCGTGCGGACGCGGTGATACTTCGCTAAACCACACTTGATCACCCTTCACAAACAACTCAACACCAAAGACGCCGCGCCCACCCAAGGCATCGGTAATACTCTGTGCTATATGCTGCGCTTGCGCCAAGGCTGCAGAACTCATGACTTGTGGCTGCCAAGACTGCACATAGTCACCACGCTCTTGTAAATGCCCGATGGGCTCACAAAAGCTTGTGCCGTCAATATGACGCACAGTCAGCAAAGTGATTTCGTAGTCAAAATCAATAAAGCCTTCAACAATCACACGACCTGCACCGGTACGCCCGCCTTCTTGAGCAACCTGCCACGCCACCCCTAAATCAGCCTCACTGTGCAGCACGCTTTGCCCTTTACCTGAGGAGCTCATCAAAGGCTTAACAACGCACGGATAACCCACCTGCGCAACGCCAGCACAATACTCAGTGTAATTATCAGCAAAACAATAGGGTGAAGTGGGCAGCGCTAGCTCTTCAGCCGCTAAACGACGAATGCCTTCGCGATCCATAGTTAACTGCGCAGCACGCGCGGTGGGAATCACGGTGAATCCTTGCGCCTCAAGCTCAACCAGTGTTGCAGTGGCTATGGCTTCAATTTCCGGCACTATATAATGCGGCTGCTCTAACTCAATCACCGCACGCAAAGCCGCATCATCGAGCATATTAATCACATGACTGCGGTGCGCCACTTGCATGGCCGGCGCATTGGCATAGCGATCAACGCCTATCACTTCTACACCAAAGCGCTGCAACTCAAGCGCTACTTCTTTACCTAACTCACCACAACCGCAGAGTAAGACGCGTACAGCACTATTTGATAAAGGGGTTCCGATACGGGGCATTACTTTTCCTCATGGTTTAACTGAGCAAACCTTGCTCACGTGCGCGTGTTTCGACTCGTTCAAGGACGGCACGGCGCTGTTCATTACTCATTTTGCCCCAGCGACTGATTTCATCACCGGTACGTTGGCAGCCCATGCACACATCGTTGATATCGAGCGCACACAGGCTAACACAAGGTGATTTAACTGGCTTTTCGCGTGGACTAGGGGGTGTTGTCGTCATGATCTTCCTGCAGATGTTGCGCATAGCGCTGAGCATTATGCACATAATGTTCGGCATTGGCTTCTAACTTACTGATTTGCTCAGCGCTCAGCTCGCGCACTACTTTACCCGGCGAACCCATCACTAAGCTGCCATCGGGAATCTCTTTACCTTCAGCAATTAACGTATGTGCCGCAATAATGCAGTTTTTGCCAATTTTTGCGCCATTAAGAATCACAGCGCCAATCCCAATTAAACTGTGATCACCCACAGTACACCCATGCAGCATGGCATTATGGCCAATGGTCACGCCTTTACCCACGGTGAGCGGCCAGCCCATATCGGTGTGCATGACGCTACCATCTTGCACATTAGAATTTTCGCCAATATGAATCAGCTCGTTATCGCCGCGCAGCACAGCGCTAAACCAAACACTGGCACCCGCATCGAGGCGCACTTTGCCTATAACTGCAGCGGTGGGCGCAACCCAACTCGTAGGATGGGCATCAACTTGGCTATCGTTTAAACGGTATTTCATGATTTAGTCCTTTTTATGCTTATTATTTAGATTTCTTTTTTACTCAGCTGTGGCGGTTCGCTCAAACTGATCTGAGCGTCGTACACCAAGTTCACCAGCTCAACCAACATCACTGCGGTCAGCCCCCAAATCTTATAACCGGCAAATTGATAACTGGGGACGTACCACGTGCGACCTAGATAGTCGATCCGGTGGGTGGTTTCGCGTGGATCATTAGCAAAAAACTCCAACGGCACTGAGAACACTGAGGCTATTTCATCGGCATTGGCTTGGTAGTCCACAGCATCCGGTACGAAACCAACGAAGGGGGTTACTTGAACGCCATGGCGTGACATGACTTGGCTGAGCGGCCCCACAATTTGTACCAGTTCTGGGGCCAGACCCACTTCTTCTTGGGTTTCGCGCAGTGCGGTATAAATTAAATCGCTGTCTTCAGGATCGCGGCGCCCACCGGGAAAAGCGACTTCACCACCGTGAGTGGATAAGTTCTGTGAACGTAAAGTGAGAATCAGCTCTGGGTTTTCAGCGCGAGTAATCGGCACCAACACTGCTGCCTCACGCGCACCGGGCGGTAAGATTAGGTTATGGGGAGAATAGTTTTGGATGCGCTGTATGAAATTATCAAGCATGAGTATTCTCTGTACCTCAAGGTTTTATCATCATGCCAGAACCCAGCTCGATGCCCAAGCAGCTTAGCTACAGCTCAACCCAAAGTATTGTATGTAATGCGTGGACTGATGATCGCAAGTCGCAGTTAAAGCCATTAGAATGACGGTTATTTTATAGGGGCTTAGATAAACTATAGCCTGCGCTTTATTTCGGAATTTTATCTATGCGTGCGTTACTGTTAACTGTGTTTTTGGCCTTCCCCTTACTGACCTGTGCAGGTTCAGCCAATAGCAGTGTGCCTGCTACTGTGGATAAAGTACTGGTGGTGAAATCTGAGCGGGCTTTGCATTTAATGCAGCGCGGCAAGGTGGTGAAATCTTATCGTGTGTCGCTAGGGAAAAAACCAGGTGCTAAAGAATATGAGGGCGATCAGCGTACGCCTGAGGGTTTGTATTGGATTAATTGGCGTAAGCACAGTGATAATTTCAATTTATCTATGCATATTTCCTACCCTAACGAGAAAGATGTGCAGCGTTCGCAAGAATCTGGTTTACCGCCCGGCGGCATGATTATGCTGCATGGCACGCCCAATGACGAAGAGTATCCTGAGTGGTTTTTCAGCACTTTAGACTGGACTGAGGGCTGTATTGCTTTGACCAACCCAGATATGCAAGAAGTCTGGGAGTCTGTAAAAGACGGCACTTTAATTGAGATTCGCCCCTGATACATTCTTTTCTTAAGCGGCTGCTGCTGCATGCTTAGAGTAGG
>CANRHT010000145.1 GCA_947630465.1 uncultured Pseudomonadaceae bacterium | reverse complement strand
AAGATGATACTGAGCGCAAGGAGTTACAGGAGTCGTAGCAATGATTGGATCGAGATCTAAACATATATTGATTCACGTACACAAGCAGCAGCAGTGAGATGAACTGTACCCTTTTTTTACTGAAGTGCCAACACTATTTTAGAATTTATCCAAAAGGATAGTTTTTTGTTTTGTTGCATGATTTTTGCGTATGCCCTTTGCGGTGTTAACTCGCAGTTGATGTAGGTAAACTAATGGCACAGCTTGTTACTGAATTTAAAGACCCTATTTAAGGAATACCTGCATGAGCATAAAGTCCGATAAGTGGATTCGTCGTATGGCGCAAGAGCACGGCATGATTGAGCCTTTTGTCGAGCGCCAAGTGCGTACGGAAGGTGCTGAACGCCTTATATCCTATGGCGTGTCGAGTTATGGCTATGATGTGCGTTGTGCGGATGAGTTTAAGGTATTTACCAATTTACATTCGGTCACTGTTGATCCGAAAAACTTTGATGAGAAGAGTTTTGTCGATGTGAAAGGGCCGGTGTGTATTATTCCGCCGAACTCTTTTGCGCTGGCGCGCACGGTGGAGTTTTTCCGTATTCCACGCAATGTGCTGACGATTTGTTTAGGTAAAAGTACCTATGCGCGTTGTGGCATTATCGTGAACGTGACGCCGCTTGAGCCTGAGTGGGAAGGTCATGTGACGCTGGAATTCTCAAACACCACGACTTTGCCGGCGAAGATTTATGCCAACGAGGGTGTTGCGCAGATGTTATTTTTTGAGTCGGATGAAGAATGTGAAGTCTCCTATAAAGACCGCGATGGTAAATATCAAGGTCAGCGCGGTGTAACTTTACCGCGAGCTTAAGAGTATTGAGCTGAGTGCTATCGAAAACGGCAGATTGTGTGAGCAGTCTGCCGTTTTTTATTGCCTGTACTATCGCTATCTCTGGGTAGTCAACGCCGTACTCAATCTGCGAACGCGTGCGGCTCACCTGCAAAAGGCTTAAATATATCTACTGAAGTTGCGCGCTGTGCTGTGCTTCGATATTGCTGTTTTTCCGTCGATGAACCCATCCGGGGTTCAACTCCGAACGAATTGCGCCAGGAAGGCGCATTGAGGGAAGAACGATATTCATGCAGTACGGCACGCGCACAGCATGCGTAATGTTTTGCGCGTGCAACATGTTGAGCAGAATGTTTTACCAGTCCTTACAAAGGAAAAAGTATCGGCACTAAAAGCACGCTCGCGACCATGACAATCAGCGTAAAAGGCACCCCAATACGCACAAAATCACTGAATTTATATTGGCCAGGGCCGAGCACCAGAGTGTTCACAGGTGAAGAGATGGGCGTCATAAAAGCGGCTGAGGCAGCCAGTGCCACAATCATTGCGAAGGGTGCTGGAGAGGCTTGCATGGCTTGAGCGCTGGCAATAGCGACTGGAGCCATCAGTACCGCTGTTGCCGTATTAGAAATAAACAAGCCAATTACCGCAGTGGTCACAAATAAAATCGCCAGAATCAAACGTGGCCCCGCATCACCGAAGAGACTCAATAAACCCTCTACAGCTAAATCAATACCACCGGTTTTTTGCAGCGCTAAAGCAAAAGGCAGCATACCCACAATCAAGACAATACTTTGCCAATGGATGGAGCGATAAGCACTGTCCATATCGATACAACGAAACGCCCCCATCAGTAAACAGCCAATCAAGACGGCTAAAACGTTGGGTACTATTCCCGATACCATCAAAATAATCATGACCGCGAGACTGAATAAAGCATGCGGTGCTTGGCTCAACGCTGGCGCAACATCATCCACTTCGGCCGGTAAACTGAGTACAAGAAAATCACGATTATGACCTTGTAAGTTACGAATATGTTGCCAATTGCCAGCCACCAATAGCGTATCGCCCGCTTTGAGCTTTTCGTCGACCAATAGGCCATCTAGAGGTTGCTGGTTACGCCGTAAGCCAATCACGTTCAATTTACGACGACTACGAAAGCCCAATTCTTGAATAGTTTTTCCTGCTAGACGTGAATCAGGTGGCAGCATCACCTCAGCCACACCCAGTGCGCGATGATGATCACTGAAATAACTGGTTTGCATCGCTACCGGCTCAACACCCAATTCATAGTAAGAGCTGAGCAAATCAATCGTTGGGCTGACCAAGTCAACCAGTAGCACGTCACCGCTGCATAGTTCAGTGCTGCCCGTAGCACCTAGCAGAGTGCTGCGGAAGCGGCGCTGGCGCTCAACAGCAATCACATTAATGCCGTACTCTTTACGCAAGCGCAGTTCGTTGAGAGTTTGTCCGACCAGTCCGGAAGTGGGGCGTACCCGCAAACGGCGCTCGCGCCCAGAAAGGCGGTATTCATGCACCAAATCGGCAATATTGTGTCGCGGTTCACCGGCGTTTTTTTGATCATCAGCGCTGGCCAGCCAGTGACGGGTCGCCAGCATATAAATAATGCCCAGTACCAGCACAGTTAAGCCAATAGGTGCGAACGAAAAAAAGCTAAAGCCGGCATAACCTGCGCGCACCAGTTCACTGTGCACGATCATGTTGGGTGGTGTGGCGACCAGAGTGAGCATACCGCTGATCAGGCCTGCAAAACTCAGCGGCATCATCAGACGACTGGGATGGATCTTCAGGCGTGCAGCAATGCTCAGTACAACCGGGATAAAAATGGCAACCACGCCCGTTGAACTCATCACTGAGCCCAGCCCAGCAACCGTTAACATCAGCAGCACAATTAAACGTGTTTCACTGCTGCCGGCGCGGTGCATTAAGCGTTCACCCAGCTGATAGGCGATTCCGGTGCGCACTAAACCTTCGCCAATCACAAAAAGTGCGGCAATCACCACCACGCTGGGGTCGCTAAAACCGGCGATGGTCTCCTGGACGGTCAACACGCCTGTCAATGGCAATGCGACAATCATCAGCAGCGCCACGACATCCATACGCGGTTTGTTGCGTATAAATAACCCGACGGCAAACGCCAGTAACAGTAGTACCCAGACCAGTTGCAGGTTCATTTTAGCTGAGCAGCAAAGCGTCATCGGCGAGCTTTTCCCCGCGCACTTTTTCAAACATCGCTAAAAGGTCAGGTACATCAAGTCCTTGGCGCTGTTCACCGCTGACATCCAGCACTACTTGGCCTTGGTGCAACATAATAGTGCGGTCGCCCACATCCAATGCTTGGCGCATGCTGTGAGTGACCATCATCGTGGTCAGCTGTTTTTCTTTAACGATGCGCTGGGTGAGTTCTAACACAAAATCCGCAGTGCGTGGATCCAGTGCGGCGGTGTGTTCATCGAGCAATAAAATTTGCGAAGGGCGCAGCGCTGCCATCAGCAGACTAACGGCTTGACGTTGGCCACCCGACAGTAAACCAATGCGGTCATGCAAACGATTTTCTAAACCTAACCCTAAAGTGGCTAAATGCTCGCGAAAGCCATCACGTTGCGAGGCTTTCACCGCACGACTTAAGCCACGACGTTGTCCGCGTTGTTCAGCCAGTGACATATTTTCTTCAATGGTTAAATCTTCACAGGTACCCGCCATCGGGTCTTGGAAAACCCGTGCCACTTGCTTAGCGCGCGCCCAAACAGGCAGCGTGGTTACATCAGTGTCATCAATTAAAATACTGCCGCTGTCGATGCTTAAATCACCGGAAATGGCATTAAGGAAAGTTGATTTACCTGCGCCGTTGGTACCGATCACAGTGACAAACTGGCCGGTTGGGATTTGCAGTGATAAACCGCACAGCGCACGGGTTTCAATCGGTGTACCGGGATTAAAAGTGATGTGTAAATCATTGGCCTTGAGCATCTGTTAAACCCTCTTGCGGCGTGACATGCGCTGTTTGATCAGTGGGATAACCAGTGCAAAAGTGACCAGTAGTGCTGTGACTAAGTTGAGGTCTTGCGCTTGCAAGCCAATAAAGTCGCTGTTGAGTGCCAGAGCGATAAAGAAGCGATAGACCACCGCACCCAAGATCACCGCTAAAGTCACTAAGAAAAGTTTACGTGAGGGCAGGATACTTTCGCCGACAATCACCGCTGCCAAACCGATCACGATAGTACCGATACCCATCGAAATATCGGCGCCGCCTTGGCTTTGTGCAAATAAAGCACCAGCTAAACCGACTAAGCCATTAGAAATCGCCATGCCTAAAATAACCATAGCGCCGGTGTTAATGCCTTGCGCACGCGCCATGCGTGGGTTGGAACCGGTGGCGCGAATAGCTAAACCTTGGCGTGTGGAGAAATAAGCATCGAGTGCTAACTTTGCCAATAACACTAAAATAATTAAAATAACCGGGCGGGCAATGTAATCGACTAACCAGCTGGGCTCAAGAATCGTAAATACCGTCGGCTCCATAATCAGCGGAATATTAGGCTTGCCCATAATGCGCAGGTTGATCGAGTACAGGGCAATCATCATCAGGATACTGGCGAGCAGGTCCATGATTTTTAAATGCACGTTCAAGATTGCCGTGATGATACCGGCACCGGCACCGGCTAACGCCGCCAGCGCAGTAGCTAAAAAAGGATCCATGCCACTGGAAATGCATAATGCGCCAACCGCGCCGCCCAGCGGGAAGCTGCCATCAACAGTTAAGTCAGGGAAACGTAATAAGCGGAAGGAGATAAACACCCCGAGTGCCACTAAACTAAAGATCAGGCCGATCTCGAGGGCACCAAA
>CANRHT010000144.1 GCA_947630465.1 uncultured Pseudomonadaceae bacterium | reverse complement strand
CATCTTCCGGCGAAGCACCGTTAGCCAACGCACGTTGCGCCCGCACCAACTCTTCATCGCGCAAACGCTCGCCTTGCTGGCGATAAGCGCGCAATACATCAACCGCTTCCAGCTCTCGCAAGCGCTGCATAAAGTCGGCAGTGCCACGCAACACCAACTCTTCTGCAGCTTTGGCGGCACCTTGACGGCTTTTTAAGTTTTCCGACACCACTTCATGCAGGTCATCCACGCTGTACAAATACACATCGTCGAGCTCGCCCACCTGCGGTTCAATATCACGCGGCACGGCGATATCCACCATAAAAATGGGCTTATGCTTGCGCAACTTCAGCGCGCGTTCTACCGCACCTTTACCTAAAATCGGTAACTGACTGGCCGTAGAACTGATGACGATATCGCTGTGTACTAAAGCATCAGGAATATCACCCAACACAATCGCCTGACCAGAAAACTCATCCGCCAATGCGGTGGCACGCTCTAAGGTGCGGTTGGCTACAACAATATTTTTCACACCCTGCTCATGTAAGTGCCGCGCCACCAAAGTGATGGTTTCACCGGCGCCCACTAACAAAGCCTGACTGTGACTTAAATCAGTAAAAATCTGCTTGGCTAAACTGACCGCGGCAAAGGCCACCGAAACTGGGTTTTCACCAATCGCTGTGTCAGTACGTACGGTTTTTGCGGTGCTGAAGGTCGCTTGAAATAAACGCCCTAACAACGGCCCCAAAGTACCGGCTTCACGGGCCACAGAATAAGCCGTTTTAATTTGCCCAAGAATCTGTGGCTCACCCAATACCAGTGAGTCTAAGCCACAAGATACGCGCATCATGTGCCGCACCGCCTCATCATCTTGATGAATATAGGCGCAGGCATGCAAGTCTTCACAAGGCACATCATGGAAGCGCGCCAACCACTCAAGCACGGCTTGCGGCTGCACATGTTCCATCTCTAAATAAAGTTCGCTGCGATTACAAGTCGATAAAATAGCTGCTTCTCGACTGCCCACGACTTTGCAGAGCTGATGCAATGCCTCAACTAATTGATCAGGACTAAAGGCCACGCGTTCGCGGACCGCCACTGATGCTGTTTTATGATTAATACCAAGTGCAATAAAAGCCATGCATAGCCGCTAAAGGGGATTTGAAGTGCGCTATTGTCTTACTTCAAAGCCTTTAGAACAACCTCCCCAAATAAAACACAACACAAAGTGCTCGAAAAAGCATATATTTTAGATTATCACGTGCGCAGTTTAGCACTGTTCAAGCCTTTAAATTCGCCAGCCATCTTAGACTGTCGCGCGCGATTTTTCTGCTTGTGTCATGATGCAGCTATTCTAACTTGCCTTGCCATATCCCTATGAATAAATATTTGAGTCTTATTTCTATCAGCTTGATTTTATCTGGCTGCCAAGCGCTATCGAGCAGTAGCACCCTACCAGCAGACGACACCACAGCGGCCACAGAACAGTCGCCGAGCGCTGCTACGCCGACCGATACCGCACAGTTTTCTACGCAAACCTTAATCAGTTTACTGACAGCTGAAATTGCCGGGCAGCGCGACCGTTTTGATATCGCCTCCGACAATTACAGCCAGCAAGCGCAAACCACCGGTGATCCAGGTGTGGCTGAGCGCGCACTGCGCATTGCCGAATATCTGGGCGAAGACCAACGCGCCTTAGACAACGCCTTAATTTGGGCCCAAGCACAGCCTGACAATATTGAAGCGCAGCGCTCAGCTGCCGTGCAATTGGCGCAAGCTAAGCGCTATGACGAAGCCATGCTGCATATGGAAAGAGTGCTAGCCGCCAATGCTGATACGCAGTTTGATTTCCTTGCCTTGTCCGCCATGCGCTCTGACAGGGCAACACGGCAAGCCTTATTACAAAGTTTTAATCGCTTACTGCTAAAGCAGCCGCATAACCAGCAGCTGATTTTCAGCAAAGCTATTTTGCTCAATCAAGACGAACGCAGCGAAGAAGCACTAAAGCTGCTCGAAGACCAACCAAAAAAGTATGCTGTTGTTGCCACCATATTGCTCAGAGCGCGCTTACTCAGCCAACTCGATCGTGGCGAAGAAGCGCTACCTTTATTGCGTAACGCCTTAAAAAACAATCCCAACGACACCCGCCTGCGCATGACCTATGCACGTCAACTGATTGAACAAAATCAACTGGAAGCAGCACGCGCTGAGTTTTTAGAACTG
This sequence comes from uncultured Pseudomonadaceae bacterium, assembly GCA_947630465.1. GTDB lineage: Bacteria > Pseudomonadota > Gammaproteobacteria > Pseudomonadales > Pseudomonadaceae > Denitrificimonas. Next base: position 2,520 of record CANRHT010000144.1, on the reverse strand, counting down.
TTACAGCAATCACCCGACGATGATGATCTGCGTTTCTCTTTAGCCTTGATCAATATGGATATGGGCGCTTGGCTGGAAGCACAAACCTATCTTGAAGACCTTATTTTGCGCGGCAGTTATCTTGACCCTGCACAATTTAATTTGGGTCGGGTTTTTCAAGAACTGCAGCAACCTGACAATGCCTTATCCGCCTACAACGCCGTCACTTTTGGCGATAACTACTTAGCCGCACAGCAACGTATAGCGCTATTAATGCTCAGCGATAACAAACTTAAAGACGTCACTACGCATTTTGATATACAGCGCAAACAATACCCAGACGTGGCCGTACAGCTGTACTTAATAGAAACAGAAAACCTCTCCAATCATAAAAAAACAGACAGCGCGTGGCTGCGTATTAATCAGGCATTAAAACTTTACCCTGGTGACCCAAGCCTGCTGTACACCCGCGCCATGATTGCTGATCAGCGCAACGATCTAGTTCAACTCGAAGAGGACTTGCGCAGTATTATTGAGCGCGACCCCAGCAATGCGATGGCGTTAAATGCTCTAGGTTACACCCTCGCTGACCGCACTGAGCGCTTAGACGAAGCACGCGTTTTAATTGAAAAAGCCCACCAACTCGAGCCTGATGACGCCGCTATTACTGACAGTTTAGGCTGGTTGTATTATCGCTTAGGCGATCTCGTTGCGGCTGAACGTCTATTACGTGAAGCACTTGATGGTTATCCCGATGCCGAGATTGCAGCACACCTTGGTGAAGTACTCTGGCAGCTGGGTAAACACAAAGAAGCTCAGCGCATTTGGAACACTGCACGCAAAGCACAACCTGAGCACGTCATACTGCTAGAAACGATCCAGCGCCTCACTCACCAGGAGCCTTAATCCCATGCGTTTTCTGACCCTTATCGCGCTCTGCGCCGCACTCACATTAAGCGGCTGTAGCTCGTTTCAATCTCAAGAAGAGCTCTCAGGCAGCGGGCAAGCAGGCTCTTGGCAAGCGCATAAGCAGCAACTTGCGCCTATTGATGCTTGGCAAATCAACGGCAAACTGGGCATTCGCACTGCAAAAGATTCTGGCAGCGCCATTATTTTCTGGCTGCAACGCCAAGATTATTTTGATATCCACTTATCCGGCCCCTTAGGCCAAGGCTCAACACGCCTGACTGGCCGTCAAGGTGCAGTCAGCTTAGAAATCGCCAATCGCGGCACATTTCAAGCGCCCAGCGCCGAAGCGTTAATGCAGGAGCAGCTGGGCTGGAGCCTACCGGTAGAGAATTTACTCTGGTGGGTGCGCGGTCTACCCGCCCCTGGCAGTAAAAGTCAGGTCAACCTGAACAGCGACAGCCGACTTGCTAGTCTCCAGCAAGATGACTGGCATATTGAGTATTTAAGCTATCGCACAGAAAACGACTTGCAACTGCCCGAACGCATCAAGCTCACTGGGGCAGGTTTAACGATCACTTTAGTCATTAAACAATGGCAAGCACGGCAACTGGGTCAGTCATAATGCACAACAGTCTTTCTAGCCCACCGGTGAGTGACGCCACTGCAGGTACGCCCACACATACAGCTCAGTTAAGCTTGCCAGCGCCTGCCAAGCTCAATTTAATGTTGCACATTGTTGGACGGCGCGCCGATGGTTACCACTTACTGGAAACCCTCTTTCAATTTTTAGATTACGCCGACACTTTGCATTTCAATCCCCGCAGCGACGGGCAAATCATTTTGCACACGACCATTGCAGGTGTCGCGCATGAGGATAATTTAATTGTCCGCGCTGCACGTCTTTTACAAGCACACAGCAATAGCAGCCTTGGTGCGGATATTTGGTTGGATAAAAAACTACCCGTTGGCGGCGGTATCGGTGGCGGCAGTTCCAACGCGGCGACCACTTTAGTGGGTTTAAATCATCTATGGCGCACACAAGTGAGTTTAGAAAGTCTGGCGCAACTGGGTTTAAGCCTTGGCGCTGACGTCCCTGTGTTCGTAATGGGGCGCGCAGCCTTCGCCACCGGCGTGGGCGAACAACTACAGGCTGTCGAACTGCCTGAGCCTTGGTATTTAGTTGCTGTACCAGAGGTTTCTATCAGTACCGCTGAAATATTTTCAGACAAAGGCTTGACACGTGACACTCGCCCCTCTAACATGCGCACCGTTCTCAAGCAAAGCCGTCACAACGATTGCCAAGCTGTAGTTGAGAAGCGTTACCCAGCAGTACGTAACGCTTTAATTTTGTTAAACACATTTGTTGAAGCAAGATTAACTGGAACTGGAAGTTGTATATTTGGGGGCTTCCCAAATGAACAACAAGCTGTTAACATAGCAACCCAGATTTCAGAGTCACTAAAGAGTTTTGTAGCACAAGGCGCCAACACTTCAATGTTGCACCGCGAACTACAAAAATTAGATGAGAACTGATGATCCACATTGTGAGAATGTAAAACTCTACAGGGGCGTCGCCAAGCGGTAAGGCAGCAGGTTTTGATCCTGCCATGCGTTGGTTCGAATCCAGCCGCC
>CANRHT010000143.1 GCA_947630465.1 uncultured Pseudomonadaceae bacterium | reverse complement strand
CGCGACGCTAAAGTGCGCACCTCATCGGCCACTACAGCAAAACCGCGCCCCTGCTCACCGGCACGTGCTGCTTCAATCGCCGCATTGAGCGCCAGCAAATTGGTCTGTTCAGCAATGCCTTTAATCACATCCAAAACCGCACTGATACTGGCGGTATCAGCTTCTACGTTTTGCACCACTTTGGCCGCACTTTCAATTTCAGCAATTAATTCTTTAATACCGACAATGGCTTCTTCAGCGACCACCACGCCCGCCTGCGACTCATCGTCTGCACCTTGCGAAGCTTGTGCTGTTTGCGCGGCATTGCGCGCCACTTCTTGTACTGTGGCGCTCATTTCATTCATCGCTGAGGCCACCATATCGGTTTCCGTACGCTGCTCAACCACCGCATGCAAGGTATTATCAGCGACATGCGCAACTTTATCTGAAACCTCATGCAGCTGCTGAGTCACATCAGATACGGCATGTAAACTCTGCTTGAATCTTGCAATCATGCGATTGAATGCTTGCCCCATTGCACCGACTTCATCGTAGGCTTCGATGGTCACGCTGTGGCTTAAATTGTCATCCTTCGCAATGGCTTCCATGGTGTGGCGCATCGCGTTAATACGATTAATAACCGTACGGCGCACAATATAAATAATCACCATTAAGCCCGCTAATAGCAGTAACAGCTGAATCCCTGCCGCTACCCATAAGTTACGTTCGACCTGACCATCCAACGCATCGAGGGAATAACTGATACGCACAGCACCCAGCACAGTATTCTCTGCAACTTGGTGACAGGTTAAGCAGTTGGTGCCGCGATAATCTTTTTGCCCATACACAGGATTAATAATAGTCAGCAAACGACCGTTGCTGTCTTTACTGATATCAATAATTTCTTCGCCCGCTAGCGCACGGCGATCGAGCTCATCAGCAGGCGCTTGATGATCATAGCCTGGCCCAAATACCGAAGTGATGGCTTCTGTGCGAATAATGCGTGCGTCTGTCACGCCGGGGCGAGTTAATATTTTATCGCGCAGGACATTACGCTGCGCCATAGTGCCAGTGAGCATCATGGTATTGATGCTGTCAAAATAACTGTCAGCCGCGTCTTTCGTTTGTTGCTCAACAACTTCCAACACCAATTTTTTCTCGTTCATCGCAGAAAACATCAGTGAGGCCGACATCACCACAAAAAACACTGACAGCAAGGCAATATTGATTTTTGCTTGCACCGACATTTGTCGTTTTGCTGGTTCGTTCATATTATTATTAACCCCAAAACTGCTGGAAAAACACACCCATAATTACACACAACATATAGCACTCAGCCACTATGCTTTTGCATCCACACACTACAGACTAATGCGCTATCGGCAACCGGCTAAATGACTAAAGCCTGACTTAAGTCATACAACCCGACTAAGGTATCGAGCCCTGCACAGCCGGACAACTGTTCATATTATTGACGCCTGCCTGAATAAGAGCAGGAACTGTGCCAAACAAAATCCATTTTATTTAACACAGCCTGCTCAACCGCACGCAGATTTAAGCCAACTCAGCGCGCTCTTGCTGTACACAGGTCAAGACCAATTGATCATCTTGCTGATCAATGCGGGCAATACCACCCTCTTGCGCCAACTCACCAAACAAAATAGCTTCTGCCAGCGGACGTTTAATGTGCTCCTGAATCAAGCGTGCCATGGGTCTGGCGCCCATATCTTGATCGTAACCATGCTCAGCCAACCACTGACGTGCACTGTCCGTCACTTCCAGTTGTACGCGTTTTTCTTCCAACTGCGCTTGCAACTCAGTTAAGAATTTATCCACGATCGAGTGCAAAGTCGTCGCGCTTAGGCGGCCAAACTGAATAATGCTGTCAAGTCGATTACGAAATTCCGGGCTGAAGGTTTTCTTCAACACTTCCATCGCATCAGTACTGTGATCTTGCTGGGCAAAACCGACCGATGCGCGTGCGGCAGACTCAGCGCCCGCATTAGTGGTCATCACCAAAATGACATGCTTAAAGTCCGCTTTGCGACCATTGTTATCGGTGAGCGTGCCGTTATCCATCACCTGCAGCAGCAAGTTAAAGACATCCGGGTGGGCTTTTTCGATTTCATCCAAGAGCAACACACAATGCGGCTGTTTGCTCACTGCCTCAGTCAACAATCCACCCTGATCAAAACCCACGTAGCCCGGCGGTGCACCAATTAAGCGCGATACAGTGTGGCGCTCCATATATTCCGACATATCAAAACGCACCAAAGCAATCCCCAGCGAGCTCGCCAGCTGCTTGGCCACTTCAGTTTTACCAACGCCGGTGGGTCCTGCAAATAAGAACGAACCCACAGGTTTATTGGCTGATTTAAGTCCGGCGCGTGACAGTTTAATCGCTGTCGCTAAGGCATCAATCGCCGCTTCTTGGCCAAATACAGTTAAGCGTAAATCACGCTCAAGGTGACGCAACTGCTCTTTATCAGAACTGCTGACTTGACGCGTAGGAATGCGCGCAATTTTCGCAATCACCGCTTCAATTTGCGCCACATCAATGCACTCAAGGCGTTTATCTTTAGGCTGCAAACGCTGAAAAGCCCCCGCCTCATCCACTACATCAATGGCTTTATCGGGCATAAAACGGTCATTGATATGTTTAGCGGCCAAATCGGCGGCGGCATGCAGGGCCGCATCGGTGTATTTAATCTGGTGATGCTGCTCAAAATTATCCTGTAAGCCTTGCAGAATACGGTAAGTATCCTCCACCGATGGCTCACTGATATCCACTTTTTGAAAGCGGCGCGCCAAAGCACGGTCTTTCTCAAAAATCTCACGAAACTCTTGATAAGTCGTGGAACCAATGCAACGAATTTCACCCGACGACAGCAGCGGTTTGAGCAAGTTCGACGCATCCATTACACCACCCGATGCCGCGCCCGCACCAATAATCATGTGAATTTCATCAATAAACAAAATGGCATACGGACGCTTACGCAGTTCATTGAGTAAGGCCTTTAAGCGCTTCTCGAAATCACCGCGGTATTTAGTCCCCGCCAGCAAGGCACCTAAATCCAGCGAATACACCACGCTATTGAGCAAAATATCTGGCACTTCACCGTCAACAATACGCCGCGCTAAGCCTTCAGCGATGGCTGTTTTACCAACACCCGCTTCACCCACTAAAAGTGGATTATTTTTACGGCGACGTACTAAGATTTGCGCCACACGCTCCAACTCATGCTCACGACCAATCAGCGGATCAATGCGGCCTTGGCGTGCTTGCTCATTCAGGTCTTGCGCATAAGCCAACAAAGGATTGGTTGCGTTATCTTGTTCAGTGTCAGAGTTGGCACTGGCATCTTCTTCTGTGCCTGCTTGATCGCGCTCAGTCTCAAGCCCATGAGAGATATAACTGACCACATCTAAACGCTGCACGCCTTGCTGTTTAAGTAAATAGACGGCATGGCTGTCCGCTTCGCTAAAAATAGCCACCAACACATTAGCGCCACCGACTTCTTCTTTACCTGAGCTTTGCCCATGAAAAACAGCACGCTGCAGCACCCGCTGAAAACCCAAAGTGGGTTGCGTATCAACCTCTTCAGCATGCTCAGGAAATAAGGGAGTGGTATTAATAATAAAAGCGCGTAATTCATCGCGCAGTAGATCAAGATTGGCATTACAGCCGCGTAACACACTGGCGGCCTCACGGTTATCAAGCAAGGCTAACAGCAGGTGTTCAACCGTCATAAACTCATGACGACTGACCCGTGCATCTTTAAATGCCAGATTGAGAGTGACCTCAAGTTCTAAATTCAACATGCTTTCACCTCGTTTTTGATCCAGTGTGAATTATGTATCTTTTTCTATTTCACACAATAAAGGATGGTGACATTCGCGTGCATATTCGCTGACTTGGTGCGCTTTGGTTTCAGCAATATCACGGGTAAACACACCACATACGGCATGCCCTTGATTGTGCACCGCCAGCATCACTTGCGTGGACTGCTCTCGGCTCATCGCAAAAAAACTTTCTAATACTTCGACCACAAACTCCATTGGAGTGTAGTCATCATTAAGCATTAAGACACGGTACATCGGTGGTGGTTGCAACACCGGTTGAGCCGGCGCCGTGGCAACATCATCGTCATGCTGCTCGAAGTGGTCAGGATTTGCTGGATTAACTGTCATGTTTCGCTGCGCTTTAAATCTTTAAGGAGTTGTATACAGGTGAATATACTACGCTTTGCTCCAGTACGCTTGCAAAGTACCGAGTAGCACTGCACTACAGTCTAGCCACCTGAATCACACGGCAAGCAATAAATGCGCTGGTTAAACGCCATCTCTGACACTTAAAAAGTGTTACTTAGGGTAGCACTAGCGCTGATTAACCCCTGCTGTCAACCCAGATTCATAACAAATAAATAAACTTGTCCACATTTTACGGGTTGACTTTTGTAATTGTTATTTTTTCTAGCACAGGTTGATAACTCTCAACAAACCCTCTTAAAGCATTGATTACAAAGGACTTTTTATAACGTTTGATTTTTCATCAATTTAAGCTACAGCCCCACAGCATCGGCTCTACAGCAATTTACAACCAAGTTACCAACAGAGTTATCCACAGCTTTTGTGGATAACCTAGCGTCTGCGTGTTTGCGCGAGGAAGTTGAGATGGTAAGGGAAACCAGAATACATACTTGCTACAAGATATCGAATGGCTACAGCGGCTTAAGCATGACGTGGCGATCCATAGATATCACAGGGTATAAACCTGCTACAACAACATTAAGGCCAAGTGGTTGTAGTGGCCATTTGTATTGGGC
>CANRHT010000142.1 GCA_947630465.1 uncultured Pseudomonadaceae bacterium | reverse complement strand
GTTGCGCAAATTGGTAAGGGTATGTGGGCGATGCCTGACCTTATGGCTGACATGGTTAAGCAAAAAATTGCTCACCCCAAATCCGGAGCTAACACCGCTTGGGTACCATCACCAACGGCCGCGACTTTGCACGCACTGCACTACCATGAAGTGGACGTGTTTGCGCGTCAGCAAGAGTTGAAGGCGCGTGAGTTTGCATCTTTAGATGACATTTTGACCATTCCTTTAGCGCCAAGCACTGACTGGACTGCCGAAGAAATTCAGCACGAGTTAGACAACAACGCACAAGGTATCTTGGGCTATGTTGTACGCTGGATTGACCACAGTGTCGGTTGCTCAAAAGTACCTGACATCAATGATGTAGGCTTGATGGAAGACCGTGCCACACTGCGTATTTCCAGCCAGCACATGGCTAACTGGTTGCGTCACGGTATTGTGACTGAAGAGCAAATTGTGGAAACCATGAAGCGCATGGCGCTGGTGGTTGACCGTCAGAACGCTGACGACCCGATTTACAGCCCAATGGCACCGAACTTCGATGACAACATCGCGTTCCAAGCCTCATTGGAGTTGGTACTGCAGGGTCGCGAGCAGCCAAATGGTTACACAGAGCCTGTTTTACACCGTCGTCGTCGCGAATATAAAGCTAAAAACGGCTTATAATTTGTAACGATTGCTTCGGTAAACAAGAAACCGCCTTCGGGCGGTTTTTTGTTGCCTGTCGTTTTTCTCAAAATTGCGTAAGACCTCGTACTTTTAGTGCGCTGAGGATGTCAGATAAAGCTGTTCAATTGTCGCTAAGCCTGCAAAAATAGCTCAAGTTTAATAAAAATAATAAGCCACCAAGTAACAGTCTGTCGCGCACAACGCACTCAACTGACGTCCAATAGCATCTATTTGACAACACTTTAGGATGGCTCAATTGAGTAGGAGTGATGATTGATGAGCAGAAGTGAAGCCTTTGCAAAAACCGGGCGTACTGCAGTGCAACAAAATATCCAAGGCACGCTGGAGTTTCTGCAAAAATATCCACCTTTTAATCAGATGGATCATGCTCACCTCAGTTTTTTAGTCGAAAACTGTCAACTGCGCTTTTACTCAGAAGGTGAAAAGATTGTCACCCCTGAAGACGGCCCGGTTGAGTTTTTCTATATTGTTAAGCAAGGGACGATTTACGGTGAGCGCCGCCAAGAGCAAAACAGCGGCCAAGAAACCACCTTTGAAATCACCACCGGTGAGTGCTTCCCCATTGCTGCTTTGATTGGTGAGCGTGCGACACGTACCTCGCATATTGCGGCGGCTGATACCTTTTGTCTGCTGCTCGACAAAGCCTCATTTGTAAAGCTGTTCTCTAAGAGCAGCGCCTTTCGTGACTTCTCGGTGCGTGGGATCAGCAGCTTGCTCGATCAAGCCAATCAACAGGTACAAAACCGTGCGGCTGAAACTTTGGGCTCACAGTTTTCTATGGAAACCACCTTGGCTGAGCTGTCGATACGCGAGCCGATTACCTGCCGTGGCGATATACCCTTACATAAAGCTGTGCAACTGATGCATGAACAACAGATCGGCAGCTTGGTGATTACTGATGAGGCGCTGCGCCCACAAGGGATTTTCACTCTGCGTGATTTGCGTCGAGTGATTGCCAATGCCAGTGCTGATTTACGTCAGCCGATCAATGAGCTGATGACGCTTAATCCGTTTTATTTGCCGCCACAGTCCAGTGCTTTTGATGCCGCGCTGGCGATGACTGAGCGTCATATTGCTCATGTATGTGTGGTGCAAGATAACCGTTTAGTGGGTGTGGTATCTGAGCGTGATTTGTTTTCTTTGCAACGTGTTGACTTAGTGCATCTAGCCCGCGCAGTACGCCATGCAGCGTCGGTCGATAATCTCGTGTTGTTGCGCGATGAGATTCGCTCAATGGTTGAGCGCATGATTGCCCATGGCGCCAGTCCTGAGCAGGTGACACGTCTGATCACCTTGCTCAATGATCATATGGTGTCACGTGTCATTGAGTTGTGTATGGAGCAGCATGGTGATCCTGGCGTGGAGTTCACCTGGTTGGTATTTGGCAGTGAAGCACGTAAAGAACAAACCCTGTACACCGACCAAGATAACGGCATTTTGTTTGAAGCCAATAGCCAAGAAGAAGCCAACGCCATTCGGCAGAAACTTTTACCCTTAGCGCGTGAAATCAATCTGGTTTTAGATGATTGCGGTTTTAGTTTGTGCAAAAGCAATGTGATGGCGGGTAACGCTGAGCTGTGCTTATCACGTCAAGAGTGGCTGGGACGTTTCAGTAAAATTGTGCGCGGCGCCACGCCAGAAAACTTAATGTACTCCACTATTTGCTTTGATATGCGCGCGATCTGGGGGCCGACAGAAGGCTGCCAAGCGGTGCGTTTAGATTTGCTGTCGATGATTCATGGCAACAATATGTTTCAGCGCATGATGGCGCAAAGTGCCGTGCAAAATAAGCCGCCGTTAGGTGGGCTGTTCCGCAGTTTTGCGTTGGATAAAAAAGGACTGGAAAAAGATACTTTAGACTTGAAAGTCAAAGGTCTTGCACCCTTTGTTGACGGTATACGGGTGCTGGCGCTCAGTCATGGTGTGGAAACCAGTAATACTCTGGAGCGTATTCGTCAGTTGGTCAGTAAAGGGGTGATCGAGCGCTTGGATGGTGATGCTTACGCTGAGGCCTATCACTTCATTCAGTTGATTCGTATGCAGCAGCATCAGCAGCAGTCACACAATGATTTAGCTTATAGCAACCGTATTTATCCTGATGAGCTCAATCATTTGGATCGTCGTATTTTGCGTGAGTCATTCCGTCAGGCGCAGCGTTTGCAGGCGAGCCTAACCTTTAGGTATCAGCTGTGAAACTCTTTAAGTGGTGGCGTAAAGATCGGCAGATCAGCGAGTCGGACGCCCAGCGTTTAGCCGGACTGATTCCAGCTGAGCCTTTGAGTGAGCGGCCGCTGAGTGAGCAACGTTTTGTTGTGGTTGATTTAGAAACCAGCGGTTTAAATACCCTTAAAGATAAGATTTTATCGATGGGTGCGGTGACTATTGAGCATTCTGCAATTGCTTTGGGGGATCAGTTCAGTTGTACGCTGCGCCGTAAAAATCATGCGGTCAGTGAAAGCGTCTTGATTCACCAGATTCCACCCAGTGAAGTGGCGGCGGGTATACGCCCGGGTAAAGCTTTGTTGAGCTTTATGGATTATGTCGGTGGCAGTCCGCTGCTGGCGTTTCATGCGGTTTTTGATCAGCGCATGCTGGTGCGTGAGATGAAGGATGCTTTTGCCTATGATTTGCGCCATTCCTTTTATGATGTGGCAGAAATTGCGCAATTGCTCTGCCCAGAACACACCATGCGTAATCCCGGTTTAGATGATTGGGTTAAGTTTTTTGATTTGCATGTTTTACAGCGCCATAACGCCAGTGCTGATGCGATGGTTACTGCTGAGTTGATGTTGATCTTGATGAAACGCGCTGAGCGTAAGGGGATTCATACCCTGGCCGAATTGGATACGAGTTTAAAAAACTGGCGTCGTCGTCAGCAGAACGTTTTGTAGTGGGTTTTTAAATATGGCTGCAGCGCGCGTTTACAGCAGATTGATGCGCTGTTTGAAGCGTAGGCAGTGAGTTAGCGGGTTGAGCATTTTCTGTGCGCATCCTGTATGAGGATGCGCACAGAAGGTTTAATGCTTAGCCAGCGCTGGCTAAGAATTTCGCCATATAGTCATCAAAACTGCCGCTATCGTTCTGTTCAATCACCCTTTGTGCTTGGTGCGACTGCTCAGCAAGCGCTTGGTAATCTGCAGTTTTACCTGCTTCCAGCGGCGGTACCGCTAAGGTTTGCGCATGTTTTAGGCTTTGCTTGAGTGCAAACTGAGTGAAGCTGTCTTTGTGCTCGCGCATGCTCGCTAAGACCTGTGCCGAAGGCGTGAGGTCAGGATTATGCAGCTTTTCAACTTGCTTGCGTAAAGCCGCGGCATGTTCAGTAGTGGCATAGCTGTTATCGAGTAATTCGGCACAGGCTTGCATACCTTCGAGCAACTCTTCAGCCCAAGCTTGCATCGATATGTCCTGCCCGCTGCGCTGCAATTGCAGATTGGGCTTGCGACCATACTTGACCACGGTTAAAAAGTTTTCCGTGGTTTCTGGGCATTCAATTTTGCTCAGCAGTGGGCTGTTTTGCAGTGCGCAATACAGTAAAAAAGTATCAAGAAAACGCGCTTGGGGTAAATCAATCCCCAGCGGTAGGAAGGGGTTGATATCAATACAGCGCGCTTCTACATATTGCACACCACGCGCAATCAAGGCTTCTACCGGACGTTCATCGCCCTCGGTAATGCGCTTAGGGCGCATGGTGGAATAGTATTCGTTTTCGATTTGTAAAATATTGGTATTGATTTGCAGCCACTCGCCGTCTTTCTTGGCCCCTAATTGCTCGTAAGCCGGGTAAGGCGTTACTACCGCACGGCGTAAACTGTCGGTATAACTGCTTAGCTTGTCATAGCAGGGCGTCAGTCCAGCTTGCGCGTTACTTTGATAGCCCAAGTCGCTCATACGCAAACTGGTTGCGTAGGGCAGGTAGAGGGTGTCTTCATCAAAGCTGTCGAGCTGATGCTCGTTGCCGCGTAAGAAGCTGATATCCAGCGCTGGTGATGCGCCAAATAAATACATCAGCAACCAGCTGTAACGACGAAAGTTACGAATTAAGCCAATATAAGATTCCGACTGAAATTCGAGCTCGGGGCGCGGATCATTTTCTGCTTCGCGCAGTAAAATCCAGATCGAGTCAGGTAACGAAAAGTTATAGTGAATCCCAGCAATGCACT
>CANRHT010000141.1 GCA_947630465.1 uncultured Pseudomonadaceae bacterium | reverse complement strand
TTGGTTGAAGTGCGCTGGTTGCAGCGCTTAGCCGCTCACGCAGGCGTCACTGAAGTGGCACCTTTCTCTGACACAGCTAATGCTGCGTTAAATGAGCTGGCGGAAAACTTCCAGCTTGAGCATGCCGAGCGTGTTAAAGAGTTTGAGCGCACCACCAACCACGACGTTAAAGCGGTTGAGTATTTGCTTAAAGAGCAAGCGCAAAAGCTACCTGAGTTAGCTAAAGTGACTGAGTTCATCCACTTTGCTTGCACCAGTGAAGATATCAATAACCTCTCGCACGCATTAATGCTGCGTGAAGGCCGTGACGACGTATTACTGCCGCTGATGCGCAAACTGGCTGAGAGCTTACGTGCGTTATCTGTTGAATTTGCTGATGTGCCGATGCTGTCGCGCACCCATGGCCAGCCTGCTTCACCCACTACTTTGGGTAAAGAGTTTGCCAACGTGGTGTACCGTCTTGAGCGTCAAATCGAACAAGTCGCAGCCATTCCATTACTGGGTAAAATCAATGGCGCTGTTGGTAACTACAACGCGCACATCTCGGCTTATCCGGAAATTGATTGGGAAGCCAACGCGCAAGAGTTTATCGAAGGTGATTTAGGTTTAACTTTTAACCCCTACACCACACAAATCGAGCCGCATGACTACATTGCTGAGCTCTTTGATGCGGTCGCACGTTTTAACACCATCCTGATCGATTTTGACCGTGATGTGTGGGGTTATATTTCTTTAGGCTATTTCAAGCAGAAAACTGTCGCAGGCGAAATTGGTTCATCCACCATGCCGCATAAAGTTAACCCAATAGACTTTGAAAACTCGGAAGGTAACTTGGGTATTGCCAATGCCATTTTCCAGCACTTAGCCAGCAAGTTGCCAATCTCACGCTGGCAGCGTGACCTGACGGATTCTACGGTTCTGCGTAACCTTGGTGTCGGTATGGCGCACAGTGTGATTGCTTATGAAGCCACCCTAAAAGGTGTGAGCAAGCTAGAACTCAACGCCGCAAAAATCGCTGAAGATCTTGATCATTGCTGGGAAGTGTTAGCTGAGCCAGTGCAAACAGTGATGCGCCGCTACGGTATTGAAAACCCCTATGAAAAACTTAAAGACCTCACGCGCGGCAAAGGCATCAGCGCTGAAGCTCTGCAAGTCTTTATTGAAACCCTAGATTTACCTGAAGAGGCTAAAGTGCAATTGCGTGCTTTAACGCCAGCCAACTATATTGGTAACGCAGGTGCACAAGCGAAGCGCGTTTAACGTTCTTTGCGTGTATTAACGCCCGGCTTGTTCCGGGCGTTTTATTTTCAGTGTTTATTTCGGAAGCAGTCATTTGTCTAATCCTCTTAATACTCCCCTTGAGATTTTGGGCGGCATCAGTGCTGAGGTTTTTTTGCGTGATTACTGGCAAAAAAAGCCTTTGTTGATTCGCCAAGCCATTGCAAATTTTGAAAGCCCGCTTGAGGGCAATGATTTAGCCGGTCTCTCCCTTGAGGAGATGGTTGAATCGCGCATAGTTTTAGAGCACGGTGAAACACCTTGGCAACTCAAACACGGTCCATTTGACGACGACACTTACAGTTCGCTGCCTGAGCGTGACTGGACATTATTGGTGCAGGCTGTTGATCAGTTCAGCCCTGAAGTGGCCGAAGTGCTTGAGCATTTTCAGTTTCTACCCAACTGGCGCATTGATGATGTGATGATCAGTTTTGCGGTGCCCGGTGGCAGCGTCGGCCCGCACTATGACAATTACGATGTGTTTTTATTACAAGCTGAAGGTCAGCGCACGTGGAAAGTGGGGCAAATGTGTAATAGCGAAAGCCCACTGCTAGCACACCCTGATTTACGCATTCTAGATGGCTTTGAGCAGACCGATGAGTGGGTATTAGAACCCGGTGACATGCTGTATTTACCACCTCGTTTAGCACACTGGGGTATCGCCCAAACCGAATGCATGACGTGGTCCATCGGCTTCCGTGCACCTTCAACCGCTGAAGTGGTGACCCACTACGCTGACTTTGTCGCACGTTTCTTGCCTGACGAAGAACGCTACACCGATGCCAATATGTCGCCAGTGAGCAACCCGAACTATATTCGTCCAGAAGATATTCAGCGCTTGCGCGCACTGATCAGCGAACAACTCGATGACGATCGCATGCTGCTGACCTGGTTTGGCCAACATATGACTGAACCGCGCTACCCTGACTTGTTGGTTGGCAGTGATTTATCACTAGAGCAGCTAAAAGAAACGCTGGATAACGGTGCTGTATTTACCCGCAACCCAACAGCACGCCTCGCTTGGAGCCATATTCAGCTCGACACAGAACAAGCGGCGGTGTTCTTTGTCAGTGGCAATAGTCGTATTATCAGTGAGCATTTAGTGGTATTACTCGATCTACTGTGTAGCGCCGACGCTCTATACAGTGGTAATTTACAGCCTTGGCTCAATGACGCAGAAGCAAGCACCCTACTCTGCGAACTGATTAAACAAGGCAGTCTGGAGTGTATCGATGAGTGACGTACAAATTCGCATGGCCGACTGGCATAAAGATAATGCTGACTTACGTCGTATCCGTGAAAGTGTATTTATTCAAGAACAAGGTGTAACTCCTGAGCAGGAATGGGATAGCGATGATGCGACGGCCACTCACTTTCTCGCCTGTGAAGGTGACTTTGCTGTAGGTACTGCACGCTTACTCGCTGATGGCTGTATTGGGCGTGTTTCAGTGCTTAAAGACTGGCGCGGTTTGCATGTTGGCGAAAAACTGCTGATGGCCGCCGTACAAGAAGCTGAACGCTTAGGCCTTAAACAGCAAATTCTCACAGCGCAAGTACAGGCAGCAGGTTTCTACGAACGCCTGGGTTTTACCGCCGTCAGTGACGAGTTTCTGGAAGCCGGTATTCCGCATATTGATATGCTGCGCAACAGTGACTGAATACAACAGGTGTCAGCATGAACAAGCCCAGCCCAACACACGACAAGAGTAGCGCTCCAGAATCACCATCTGAGCTACCCCTTATTGAGTTTGTTGCGCAGGGCTCATTCAGTATTCATAACCCTGAGAGCAGCCGCAACATTCAGAGCTGGGAAGCTGCAGACTTTACCCTTGGGCAATATACTGAGCTGATCCAAGCGGATGATATGCAAGCTGTACGCCGCCACAGTTTGGCACTGATGCAGCAAGCACAAGACAGTTTGTGTATTTATTCCACAGATTTAGAGCACTGGCTGTATAACCATAATTGTATTCTTGAAGCGTGCCGCACTCTGCTACTTAAACATCCCAAGAAAAATTTACGCATTTTATTGCTCGATAGCAGTCGTATCGCTCGTGAAGGCCATGTGTTGCTCGCACTGAGTCGGCGCTTAAGCAGTCGCTGCAGCATTCGCAAAGTTAATGTAGAGCATGACTACAGTCCAGATGCATGGCTGATTGCCGACAACTGTGGCGCCTTAGTACGCAAAGCACAACATCTGCATCAAGCTGTGGTCTATTACCAACATCCAGCGCGGGTGCGCGAGATCCAGCATGCGTTTAACGCGATGTGGGATGTCAGTTTAAGTGATGTCAATTTACGGAGTATGACTTTATGAAAGCCTTGATGCGTTGCACTGTGTTGGCACTCTTAGCCAGCATGCCTTTTTACACTCAAGCGGCCAGCGAAGTCATCCAACTCAACTACCGTATGGCGCAAGATGTATTGCCTGTTGCTGAATCGGTACTCGGTCATGAAGGTCGCGCAACGGCTTACGGCAATCAACTGATTGTAAATGCCAGCCCCGATAAAATTGCCGAATTGCGCTCAGTACTCGGCAGCCTTGATACCCAGCCGCGCCGCTTATTAATCACGGTAGACACGCAAGGCCATCAACGCAACCAAGAGCGCGGCTATCGCGTTGATGGCACGATTGGTGGTCGTCATGGCGAAGTTGTGATTGGCCGCGGCGAGCGTAATGGGCGTGACCAAGCCCGCATTATCCATAACAACACGCAAAGCCGTGACGGCTCACTACGCACGATACAAACCTTAGAGGGGTCTGCTGCTCTGGTACAAGTCGGCCAGGACGTGCCGCTGCGCTCGACGCATTACGGGCCTTATGGACAAGTTCAAGAACGCACTGAATACCGATCCGTCAACCAAGGCTTTTATGTCACGGCGACTGTGCATGGTGATAACGTACAAATTGAAATCGACAGCCAAAACGACCGTCGCAGCACACAGCAGCGTGGGGTTATTAACACCCAAAACACCTCTAGTCGCCTCAGTGGACGTTTGGGTGAATGGATTAGCGTCAGCGGTACAGCACAAGACCTGAACTCGCGCGAGGATGGTTTTATGCAAAAGCGCTATAGCACAGGACGCGAAGACAGCCAGTTACAGCTTAAAGTTGAAGTATTAGATTAAGTTTGCTGTGCTTATAATAAGGTTATTCTTTTAAAGATTGTGTAGTGCTATTTAAACAACACTACAAAACATTTGACGAACGTCTTACTAAAGCGCATCATAGCCCCGCTCCCGCTAGCCAGAATGCTTTAATTAGTGTTCCAAAGTCGACTTGTAAAGCACTTTATAAGTGATTTTGTGTCAACAACATCCAAAAGATGCTGTGACGAGGTTGCGACCAGTACGTTGTTGTCCTGAGGGACGGGGAAGCAGCATGCATCACTGATGCATCAGATAACTCACTACAGTGAGCAGCGTTTGCGGATGTTAAGTTGCCGATATCACAACTTAATGCAGCAGCCATACTTATCTGATTGCCTACCCTTCTTTCAAGACCAATGTACTTGTCAATTATCGGCACTCCAGCGGAAGCGAACCCGCAATTTAAACTTCCAGCAATAGCAGGTTGTGTGTGGGCAGTCGGTGCTCAAACTCACTTTACTC
>CANRHT010000140.1 GCA_947630465.1 uncultured Pseudomonadaceae bacterium | reverse complement strand
TGGAGCCTTCAGAACGTAAGCGCTATTACATGTCTTGGATGGCGCTCAGGTTTTCTTCGGTGATATCAATGATCTGGTTTTTCTTTGGGCTCAAAGTAAAGTTAGCTTTACCGTAGTTTGAGTAATCCACAGTTGCATTGATGCTGACTTCTTCGCCTTCAATCTCGTAGTTAAATACGCTTACTTCGTGAATGATTTGTCCCTTAGCATTCAGATACAGCATGGATTCTGAACTTTCATAGCCACCGTCCACTTCGTTCTCTTCTAAAGCTTCTAAGAAACCACGCTTAAAGTCTTTGGGTAGCTTTTTATTGGCTGCAACAGCGTCATACATATAAGTATTGATATGCTCTTGCAGCGCTTTGCTTTGGCGCTTATTCAAGTTAACACTGAGCAATGCTTTGGCATCCAGTTGTTTAGCCGTATCGTCTAAAGCCAGCTTCTGAATGCTTGACTCGGGGACAGCCTGATAAAACTCGTTCAGTACGCCACCACCGATGGTCAAAGCTTCGGTCATAACCACTAATGCTTGTGCCATGTCATCTTCATCAATCGTGAAGTTGTCTGGGCTAAAACGGACAAATTTATTTTTATACTGCTGCAGTTCGCTTTGAGCTTGGGGTGCAAACATTAACGCAGTTTCTACTACAGAGCTGGTGTCAAATAGCGCTTCATGCTTCTTGCCATCAATCAGCATAGGCAGTTTGAAATTGAAAATCGCTGCCTGCACCTCAGGGATCAGCTCGTAACGCTGTGCGCTATTATTCGCTGCACCTGATAGTTTGATTTTCAAGCCTTGCAGCATTGGGTTTTCATTTTCAATATCAACTAAAAAGTCAGCATTAAAATTGAACTGTGAGTCTTTGGTATACAAGTGTTGCGCGGCTTCTTGATACAGTACTTTGCCTGATTTTTTATCCAAACCTGAATCACCACAAGCGGTGAGTAATACAGATAAGCTTGCAACTGCAATGTATTTTGTTGTTGTCAGAGACATCGGGTAACTCCATTTGCCATTAAAAGTTGAACACGCATGTTCGTGAGTTGTTTGCCGGGTAGACACTCGGCAAACACTGGGTTTAGATCCCTTGTGGAATCTCTTCGCCGCCGAGCGCTTCGAGCAATTGCGGAATAAATTCAACAAAGGTCAGCATCATTAAGATAAAGCTGGCGTCAAACTGGCCGGCAGCGTCATCGCCACCGTCTTCTTCGGCTTGATCAAGCAATAAATCTTCAAAGCGTAAGCGTTTGATGGTGAGCTTGTCATCGATCAGGAAGCTTAACTTATCTTCCCATGCCAGTGTCAGTTGTGTGACAAGTTTACCGGCTGCCAAGTGCATTTGTACTTCTTCGCTGGCTAAGTCTTCACGTTTGATGCGAATAATACCGCCGTCTTCAGCGCTATCACGCAGTTCGCATTCATTGGTTAGCACTAAACCATGGCTGGCTTGATGCTGTTTGACCCAGTCGGTAAAGGTGGCGGTGGGTGCAACTTTTACACCGATGGGGCGTACGGGCAGGCTGCCGAGCACTTCACGCAAGGTGGATAACAGCTCTTCGGCACGCTTAGCGCTGGAGCTGTCGACTAGAATCAAACCCTGGGTTGGGGCGATAACGGCAAATGTTTTGGAGCGACGAATGAAGGCACGGGGTAATAATGCTTGGGTGACTTCATCTTTAATTTGATCACGTTCTTTTTTGTAGACCTTACGGCTTTCTGCTGCTTCTAGTTCTTCTACTTTTTCTTGTACCGCATCGCGAACCACACTGCTGGGTAAAATTCGCTCTTCGGTGCGTGCGCACACCAGTAAAAAACCCTGACCACTGTGAACCAGCGGTGCGTCGGCGTCTTTACCAAAGGGGGCAACAAAACCATAGGTGGATAAGGTTTGGCTGCCGCAGGGTAGGGCAGGCTTAGTGGCCAGTGCGGCTTCTAATGTATCAGCAGTTAAAGGTGTGTCTGTTGTTAAACGGTACATCAGCAGGTTACGAAACCACATAGAGACTCCAAAGGTGAGGATGGCTGAAGATTTATTCAGCGCAAAGCAAGCGCAAGACAGAGAGCGCTGACTGAGAAAAATGAGCGGATTAAAAACGCTGTATATAATATCAGTGATAGCAAGGCTGATGCAGCCCGCTGATCTAAAAAAGTGCAGGTTAACTCAAAATACCGGCAGTGATTGAGGCTGCAGTCTGCGAGCTGAGCATTGTAAGACCTGAAACACGCTAAGTCATTGGAATGATTATTGAAATAAAACGATTTAGCACTTGCCAAGACGCGTTTTGATGTCTAATATACGCACCACTTGAAGACACAAGGGTGATTAGCTCAGCTGGGAGAGCATCTGCCTTACAAGCAGAGGGTCGGCGGTTCGATCCCGTCATCACCCACCAAGTCTTTTAAGTATCGCGCAGTGGTAGTTCAGTTGGTTAGAATACCGGCCTGTCACGCCGGGGGTCGCGGGTTCGAGTCCCGTCCACTGCGCCATATTACGAAAACCCGTTAAGCCTTTAAAAGCTTAACGGGTTTTTTCGTTTCTGGGTTATAAAATCTAAACTCGCAAGCCTGGCCACCCGCTCTGCGCCGAATGTCGCGACCTGGCAGTTCATAATTAAACCCTGCGTTGTTTGTGAGATGTATTGTTAGTTGTGCTTTTTAGCAGCCAATACTATGGCATAGTGCTATCTTATACGCCTGTAAATAAATCAATTAACCGCTAGAGACTTTAATTATGAAATTTAAGCTCATTCTTAGTAGCTTTGTACTGCCGTTATCAATGTTAGCCACTCATGCGCAAGCTGAGAGCGTGAGTTGCGTGCTGGAAAATAATAAAGTTTTAACTGTAAGCCATTTACACAGCGCGCCCACTTATAGCTATGGCACCGCAGGCAAGGTTGAGCTCACTCTACCGAGCGGTGCAGCCAATAGCCGAGTGTATAAAGGTACGCAAATGTTCAACGGTGGTGGCGCGCAATACTTAGCCTTTACTAACGGTGCTTATACATACACTGTGTACGATGGTATGGGGCGGGGTTGGGAGTTTTATGGTTTGCGCGTCTATAAAAATGCCGACATTATTTTAGAAAAGCAATGTAAGCAGATGGGCGGGTTGCAGTTTGATTTTGACGCTGTTAATGCACCAGAAGCTGAGCTGCCTTATGAGTGAGGCTGTGTGATACGTAGATGAGTGCGCTTAAATGCAGTGCTGTCTAGATGCGAGGCAGCGCTTGAGCTGGTGTCATTGAATGTACTATTGAAATGGGCTGATGTGCTTTAGTTTAAAGTGTGAGTCGTGACGCACAGCCCCGTTGTATTTAAGAGCTGTTTTAAAGCAAGGATAACAAGGGTATTTAAATTGACGGATAGCGCTGTTGCTGAAAAAGATATGCAGACTGATGGCATGAGTCAGCAACTGTGGGGCTTGGTATTAACACGTTTTCTGCTGTTCTTTATTCTATTGATGTCTGTTGTGTTAAGTGTGAGCTTGCCGGTCTATGTGCAATATAAAGAAGGTCTGCAAAAACAGCTGTTAGCCAATGAAGAAATTTCTATTGTGTCAGCCGTACAAATGTTTCAAAAAGAAATGTACGAGCAGATACATATGCTGCATTTTATTACTCAGACCCAAGCGTAAAAAAAATATCTCGCGCAAGGCACTGCTCAGCAACAGCAGCATGTTGAAGAGCTCTTTAGTGCAGTCGCTACCACTTTTCATCGTTTTGACCAGGTGCGTTTGCTTGATAAAACGGGGCTTGAAAAAATACGAATCAATCTCGTTGATGGACAAGGCGTCGTTATTGAAAAAGAGCACTTACAAAACAAATCCGATCGCTATTATTTCCAAGCCACACAACAGATGCAGCCTGGCCAAGTCTATCTTTCGGCAATGGATTTAAACATTGAAAATGGCGCGATTGAAGAGCCCCATAAACCTACGCTGCGCTTTTCAACACCCTTACAAGATGCGCAAGGTAATCCCACCGATGTATTAGTGATCAACTACTTGGCTAAAGGGATGCTGGTGCGCTTTCGTCAGTTGATGAACGAGCGTGTCGATCAGCAAGGTATGCTTCTTGATAGCCAAGGTTACTGGCTCAGCAACCACGAACGCAGTAATGAGTGGGGTGCTGATTTAGGTCATCCAGATCATAATTTTGCTCAATTATTTCCTGATGTTTGGCCCGTCGTAGCAGCTAATAAGTCGGGTATTCTCAAAACTAAGCACGGTATTTTCCGCTACCAAAGTATTGAGCCGCTTAATTTTTTAGCCAGCCAGCCTGCGCATTTTCGTATGAAACATCATGCGCTGATCACCGATGAGTCTTATGTTAATACTGACTGGAAACTGGTTGTGTTTCTGCCGCGTGCGGTGATTGATGCGCATTCGCTGCTGAATCAGCCTTTGGGGCGCATTGTGGCGGCATTAATTGTGCTACTGCTGGCAGGCTTAGCTTTTCTTGGCGCTTATATCAGTGTGCAGAAAAAACTGCGACTGCAAGAGGAGCAAAAGGTGCGTGAGCTGTTAAAACAGCAGGCTACTATTGATGCGCTCACAGGTATACGCAACCGCAGAAGTTTTTATGAGGCGGGTGGCGCAGAGCTCAAGCGCGCCTTACGCTACCAAGAGCCTTTGGCCGCGCTGATGTTGGATGCCGATCATTTTAAAAAGATTAATGACACTTATGGTCATGCCGTAGGTGATTTGGTGCTGAAAGATCTGGCCTTGGTAATAAAGCAAACCCTGCGTGAAGTTGATGTGTTGGGCCGTGTGGGTGGCGAAGAGTTTGCGGTGATCTTGTCGCACATGTCGGCATCTGGAGCCGTTGAAGTGGCTGAGCGTTTAAGGCTGAAAATAGCCCAGCGCACAGTGGCCTTACCGAGTGGTGACAGCATTGGTTTTAGCGTGTCGATTGGTGT
>CANRHT010000139.1 GCA_947630465.1 uncultured Pseudomonadaceae bacterium | reverse complement strand
TATGGCTAACCTCACATAGCGATTGACTATCATCTTCATACAATAAAACTCACATGTTCAGTGGTACTGCTTGCTAAACTGATGAGCCGTGCAGCTTGGTGCTTGCACTCGACCTGAACACAAGGTGCAAATTGATATGGGCAACAATGCCCAAATATCCACCAGCATCAGCAAGCGTTATGCGCTGCTGATTGTGGTGGTAACAACTTTAGTGATCGCTTTTTTATATGCCGCTGGCTTATTTGGTGGGCACGGTACCACGGCGCAGCAGTTTGTGAATCTGCAGGAAAACAACAAGCCGCAGTTCAGCTTTCGACGTGCGCATGCCAAGGGTGTGTGTTTGGCGGGTGAGTTTGAGTCCAGCGGTTTGCTGAGTCCGTATTCAACCTCTGAGTTTTTCCAAAAAGGCGCGCAGCCGTTTGTGGGACGTTTTTCGATTGCCGGTGGTAATCCATTAGCCCCTGATTTGGCAGCACCAGTGCGCAGTTTAGCCTTAAGTTTTGCCAGTGACAGCGGTCAGCGCTGGCGCACGGCGATGAATACGCCACCGGTGATGGCAGTGCGTACGCCTGAAGAGTTTTATCAACAGATTCAAGTGCTGACGCCAGATCCTGCGACCGGCAAGCCTGATGGTGAGAAAATCAAAGCATTCTTTGCTGCGCACCCAGAAACAGCCGCCTTTAATGCATGGAAAAACAGTTATACCGCTACGACCAGCTTTGCCACTGAGCAATACCACAGCATCAACGCGTTTTATGTGCTGGATGCTCAGGGTCAGCGCCAAGCCGTGCGTTGGGCTGCAGTGCCGCAAGCACATGCCCAGCCTATGGCGGCTGATATCAGCGACAGTGATCCCGATGCTTTGCAGAATGAGCTCGCGCAGCGTTTAGCAGAGAACCCCGTACGTTTTGATTTAATGGTGAGCTTGGCTGATGAGAGCGATGATGAAAACAACGCCACTATTGCTTGGCCTGCAGAGCGTAAAACGATCAATGCCGGCACCGTGGTGATTCGTTCTGTGCAGCCGCAACAAGGCGGTGCCTGTGAGGGTATTAACTTTGATCCGCTGGTTTTGCCGCAGGGTATGCAAGCTACGGATGATCCTATTTTAAACGCGCGCGGCTCAGCCTATGCTGAATCCTATCGTCGTCGTGCCCGTGAAAGCTTTATTGAAGCTCAAACTGCAGGAGCACAGCAATGAGCCAGGTTAAGTCATTTCCAACCAGCGCCAAAGTGCTGCATTGGCTCAGTGCAGTGTTGATTATCAGCATGCTGTTTGTGGGTGTGTCGATGATTCAAAGCTTAGCCACATGGCACAAAACCGCGCTGCAATTGCACCAATCCTTTGGGATTGTGGTGTTGTTATTGGTAGTAGTGCGCTTGCTGAATCGCTTGTTTATTCAAACACCAGCACTGCCCAGTGATCTGAGCGCGATGCAGCATTTTGCGGCCAAAGCGACGCAAGTTTTAATGTATCTCTTGATGATTGCGCTACCCATTTCAGGTTGGCTGATGCGTAATGCCGCGGGCTTGCCAGTCAACGTGTTTGGTGCATTTGAGCTGCCTATCGTGATCAGTCAAAGCCTGACGGCTTATGGTTTCTTGCGCGAAGCACATGGCATTATCGCCTGGTCATTGTTTGCGGTGATTGTGTTGCATATCAGTGCCGCATTGCAGCATGGCTTGATTCGTCAAGACAGCGTTTTACCGTCCATGCTGTTTAAGTTTCGTTCGCGTAAGTAGCCGTTTATGCACAGCATCGTTGATGATTTTATTGCGCCTCAGTGCCACGATGCTGTGCATGTTTTGTATCAAGATGAAGATATTTTACTCATCAACAAGCCCAGCCGTTTGCTCAGTTTGTCGGGTAAAAATCCAGACAATTGGGACTCGGTACATTATCGATTGGTGCACGGGCAAGCCGGCATCAGCCCTGCATTTGCACAAGCAAAACTAGCGCACCGACTGGATTTTGGTACCTCAGGCATTATGGTGGTGGGGCTGCATGCTCAGGCCACACGGCAGCTGAATCAGCAGTTTCAAGCGTCCAGCATTCAAAAGCATTATCTTGCGATGTTAGAAGGCTGGCTAAGTGATGACCAAGGGCAGATCAGTGCCGCTATTGCCAAAGATAGCAGTCTGTTTCCACGCGTTAAGATTTGTCAGAACACGGGTAAGTCGGCCGTCAGTGAGTATCAAGTACTGCAGCGCCTTGAACAGCCACAGCGTACTTTGGTGCGCTTTACACCGCTGACCGGGCGCACCCATCAATTGCGCATTCACAGCTTGGCAATCGGCCATCCGATTTTGGGTTGTGATCTATATAGCAGCGCACAGAGTAGCGCGCAGGCTGAGCGTTTATTGCTGCATGCCAGTGATCTGTATTTTCAGCATCCACGCACGGGTGAACTGATGCATGGCCAATGTCCTTGTTCATTTTAAGTTGTGTATTGCGCTGAGGTTGTGTTGATGAAGTCTAGCGTCACTCGGCTGGATCGCTTTATCAGCCAGCGCAGTGCTTTTAAGCAGGCGGATACGCGGTTATTAATTGCACAAAAACGCATCCTGCTCGATGGGCAGGTGGCGAACTCAATTCAGCAGCAGGTCACGCAGTTTACTCATGTGCTTTTAGATGGGCAGTGTTTACAGCACAAGCAAGCGCTGTATCTGATGCTGCATAAACCCAAAGGCGTGGTGTGCGCAACCCAAGATCATCAGCACCCTACGGTGTTGGATCTGCTTGAGCATCCGCACAAAGATCAATTGCACATTGTTGGCCGTCTGGATCTCAATACCACAGGACTGGTGTTATTGACCAATGATGGCACTTGGTCGCGTACGATCAGTTTGCCGCAGACAGGCTTGGCGAAGACTTATGAGGTGACGCTGGCGCAGCCTGTTACTGCTGAGTATGTGGAGGTCTTTCGTCAGGGGATTTATTTTGCCTATGAAGGCATTACCACACAGCCCGCTGAGTTGGAGATAGATTCGGCGCACACGGCCAGGCTGACGCTGACTGAAGGTAAGTACCATCAAGTAAAGCGTATGTTTGGCCACTTTCAAAATGAAGTGCTGGCGTTGCATCGTGCGTCTGTGGGAGCGCTCACCTTGGCAGGTTTAGCCGTGGGGCACAGTCGTGAACTCACAGAAGCTGAATTACGCACGCTGGCGCTGCAAACCGGTGCTGTCCACAGCGGGCGGTGAGTTATGAGTCTGTTGTAGTGCTTGTATCGATCAGAATCTGGCTACAATAGCCCGCATCAACAACCTAAGAGAGTTCATATGCAGTTGCTTAATTCTTCAAGTCGTTATGGTTTGGTCAGTGTGCTGACACATTGGCTGGTTGCCTTGGCAGTCTGTGCTTTGTTTGGTTTAGGGCTGTGGATGACGGGGCTGACCTATTACAGTGAATGGTATCGCACCGCACCAGCGCTGCATAAAAGCGTGGGTGTCACACTGTTTGCGGTGATGCTATTGCGCGTCTTGTGGCGTTTTTTAACGCCCACGCCTGCGCCAATCAGCACCCATTCTGCAGGGGTGCAATTACTCAGTCGTTTAGGTCATGGCGTACTGTATTTAAGTATTTTTGTGGTGATGGTGTCGGGTTATCTGATCTCTACCGCCAAAGGTCGTGGTATCAGTGTGTTTGATCTGTTTGAGATTCCGGCTCTAGCGACGGCTTTACCCAACCAGGCTGATTTGGCTGGGGCTGTGCATCTTTATCTGGCTTGGGCCTTAGTTGTTATGGCGTCATTGCATGGTTTAGCTGCGCTCAAGCACCACTTTATTGATCGTGATAACACGCTCAAGCGCATGTTGGGTTGTGCACCAAAATAATGCTGTATGGTTTGTGCTCCGACAATTCATTAGAGGTGACAATATGTTTAAGAACACTTTAGCAGCGCTGCTCCTTGGCTCAGTATTAACCAGTGCAGCGGTAGCGGCGGCCGATTACGAGATTGACCAAGAAGGCCAGCACGCCTTTGTTAACTTTAAAATCAGCCACTTGGGTTACAGCTGGTTATACGGCACTTTTAAAGATTTTGATGGCACCTTCAGCTATGACGCTGAGCAGCCTGAAGCCAGTCAAGTGCAGGTGACCTTGCGCACTGCCAGCCTGGACAGTAACCACGCTGAACGTGACAAACACTTGCGCGGTGCTGATTTTTTAAACGCCAGCAAACACCCCAAGGCGACTTTTGTTTCGACTAAGGTTGTCAGCACAGGTGAAGGTACGGCTGATATTTTTGGTAATTTGACCCTCAATGGCGTCACTCAAGAAATAGTGATTGCTGCCTATTTTATTGGTGAAGGTAAAGACCCGTGGGGCGGCTACCGTGCCGGCTTTGAAGGCAAAACTACGCTGCAGTTGACGGACTTTGGCATTAACAACAACCTAGGCCCAGCCTCGGAAAGTGTTGAATTGACCTTAGCGGTTGAAGGTGTGCGTCAGTAATTCATTGTAATGTGTGGGTGCAGAAATGCTTGTGTTGATATGGGGTCAGCGGAGGATAGGTTGTTATGTCTGAGCTCAAATACTTAGCCGCCTATGCGCCCGAGTTGCAGGCGCAAGTACGCAGTATGTTGGCGCAAGACAAATTGGGCGCTTATTTGCAGCAGCGTTATCCCGAGCGCCATAGTGTGCAAAGTGATAAAGCGCTGTATCAGTTCACCGCTGACCTTAAGCAGCAGTATCTGCGTAATGCACCCAATATCGATAAGGTGCTGTACGACAGCAAGCTGGATGTACTGCGTCATGCTTTGGGTCTGCATACAGCGATTTCGCGGGTGCAAGGCAACAAACTCACGGCCAAAAAAGAAATCCGTATTGCCTCATTATTTCGCGATACGCCACCGCAGTTTTTGCAGATGATTGTGGTGCATGAACTGGCGCACTTACGGGAAAAAGATCACAACAAAGCCTTCTATAAGTTATGCCAGCATATGTTGC
>CANRHT010000138.1 GCA_947630465.1 uncultured Pseudomonadaceae bacterium | reverse complement strand
GTGCTGCAGCAGTTGATCGGTCTTATCCTGCCAGTCCAGCAGCTTCACTGTTGCAAACTCAAAGCGAATGCTGCAACCAGCAAGGGTGTCGCTGTAATGCTTGGGTCTGAAACCGGGCTAGATTGCGAGCGGGCCGCACGCGCTCCCAGTGCAGCGCGGCATGAGCAAAACATACCGCGCTACATTCACACTCACACTCACACTCACATTTGCACGCGCACGTTAGAGCATTAGCGCATTTGAAAATACTCTTTATGAAAATTACGCGCAGGACAACCTAATGCCTGCATGCCGTTTTGTAAGGCATCAGCAAAACCTTGCGGACCACAAAACCAGACCTGCGTTTTGGCGGACAGCCCTTGTAAAGCCTGCTCAGCACCTAAATGCCCTTGTTGATCACTGTAATGTAAATGCAAAGTAATGCTCGGCAAGTGAGCCGCTAAGTGTTGCAACTGTTCTGCAAACAGCGCTTCTTGGGCATTGTTCACGCAGTAATACAGGGTGGCTTTAGGCGCTTGTTGCGGTGTGGCTTGCAAGACTTGTAGCCAAGCAATAAAAGGCGTCACGCCAATCCCTGCGCCAATCCAAACTTGCTCATCTTGCCCACCCAGTTGCAGATCAAAACAACCATAAGGCCCTTCCACAGCAACAGAGCGGCCGACATCAAGCTCTGTTTGCAGACGTGTGGTGTAATCACCCAGCGCCTTAATCGCAAAAGTGACCTGTCCATCACCCTGATCAGCAGCGCACACGGTAAAAGGATGCGCGCCTTCAAAACGATCAAACGTCAGAAAAGCAAACTGCCCAGGTTTGTGCGTCCAGCTTTTCGGCAACTGACAGGTCACTTCCAGCACTTCACCCTTGTGCTGTTTTACGCTTAAGACATGGCCTTGATAACGGCGGGTACGACCAATCTTCCCCGTCAATGCAATAAACGCCGCATACACCCCGATAACTGTTGCTACAGCCAACAACCATCCAGCGGGTTGCAACCACCAGTCGGCAGGAGCGAGGACCACACTGTGGAAAGCAATCACAACATAAATAACTGCCAATGCTTTATGCGCATAACGCCAGATGTGATACGGAAAGCGCTGCCATAAGGTAATCACCAGCATGATGCCAAGGATCCACACCGACCACTCACCCAGATCCTTAGCAGCGCCGCGAAACACTTCTAAAAAGGTTTCAATGCGCGGTTCTTTAGCGCCACGTTCAACAAATTCCCGCAACACACCTTTGGATAGTTTTAATAGGTAATGAGCGACTGCTAAACCAATCGCCCAGATCCCCGCCCACTTGTGCAAACGGTACATTTTATCCAAGCCATGCAGACGCTTTTCCAACCAAAGCGGTCGAATAGCCAGCAGCATAATCAGCGACATCAAGACAAAAGAGCCCAACCCAGACAAAAAAATCAGCTGCTTACGCCACCACCACACATCTATGGCTGGGTCATGCCCAATTATTGTCAGTCCCCATGCCGCCAGCACCATAAGCGCCACGCCATACATCGTACTTTTCATGACCTACACCTTTTAACATCCTGTCCCCGAGCTTAACGCTTGCGCCTTAACTTAACCTTAATCTGTGCCAAGACATCTGCTGATTCTCAACTACACTGAAATAACCCACATAATCAGCAAGGATGCTCACTATGTTTCGCCACACCCTATTCAGCCCGCGACTCTTACTCTGCTCACTGCTGCTCACCTCAAGCGCCATCGCGGCCTGTCCTGATTGGACAGCGCAACAGGCGCAGGTCGAAATCAGCACCTTGCGCCAGCGTATCGCGGACTGGGATCGCAGCTACCACCGTGATGCAACCTCGCTGATTGCCGATGAAATCTATGACCAAGCCCGCGCACAGCTTGAAGCATGGCAGCAGTGTTTCGCTGCAGCTAACAGCAACAGCAACAGCAATCCAGCTGAAGCGGCAACACAGGCACTGCAATCAGCTCGCGGCACTCGTGAACTGCCTTTTAGCCAAATGGGTTTACGCAAATTCAGCGAGAGTCAATTACACAGTTGGATGCATGCACGTGAGGATTTATGGGTACAACCTAAAGTGGATGGTGTCGCGGTGACGCTGGTGTATCAGCATGGGCAATTAAGCCAAGCTCTGAGTCGTGGCGATGGCCTCGCTGGGCAAGATTGGCTGGAGCATGCCAAGACGATCAGCGCCATCCCAAACACAATACCCACAGCGCACGCCACTGTGACTTTGCAAGGTGAGCTTTATGTACAGCAATCTGCACATATCCAAGCGCAAGGCGGTGGCAGCCATGCACGCACCCAAGTGGCGGGCTTGCTCAACCGCAAACAACTGAGCGCTGCCGAGGGCGCCACCATTGGCATCTTTGTCTGGGAATGGCCCGACGGCCCAGCCCGTATGCCGGAACGTTTAGAGCAACTTGCACAACTGGGCTTTGCTGATAGCCGCACCTACAGCCAACCGATACAGTCTTTTGCGCAGGCCAAACACTGGCGCACGCACTGGTATAACGCGCCACTGCCTTTTGCCAGTGATGGTGTGGTGATCAAGCAAAGTCAGCGCTCAATCACTCATGCGCGTAGCAGCTACCCGCCCTTTTGGGCTGTTGCATTAAAATATCCACTGCAGCAAGTGCTCACCACAGTCACCGATGTCACTTTTAATATCGGCCGCAGCGGGCGTATTACACCGATTATCCATGTGCAAGCGGTAGAACTGGATGATAAAACCATCCGCAAAGTCAGCGCAGGCTCAGTGACGCGCTTGCAAAACACCAAGCTTAAAATTGGCGACCATGTGGCCATTGCCTTATCCGGGCATGCTATTCCACAACTTAAGGAAGTCGTCTGGCGCAGCCCGCATGCGCAGCATATTCCTCTGCCCAATGCTCAGCAGTATCACCGTCTCAGTTGCTGGCAAGCCAGCGCTGGCTGTGAACAACAATTTTTAGCGCGCCTGACGTGGCTCAGCCATCAACACAGCTTACAAATGCCCGGCATCGGTGCGCAAACCTGGCAAGCGCTGATTGATGCGCAGCACATCACAAGCTTAACTGACTGGCTGCAGTTAACCGCCGAAGACTTAACCACGCTGCCCAGTTTTGCTGACAAGCGCAGCGCTCAGGTGGCCGCTGCCTTTGCCCGCGCCAAGCAACAACCCTTTGCGCGCTGGCTCAAAGCATTGGGTGCGCCAACCGCGATTAACATTAAAGCCGCTGACAACTGGTCAACACTGGCCGCGCTGAGCCCAACGGACTGGCAACAACTGCGTTTTTTAAGCGCGAAAAACGCTCAGCAGGCTTATGCTTTTTTCCAGCATGCGGGCGTGCACGCTATCGCCCTAGAGTTACAACAGCAGCAGATTGATGGCTTTTAATGACAGTACAACACTCGTAAATCAGGCGCTGTTAGAATATATCAGTCACGCCCCTCCAAAAGGCGTATTGCGGTTGCACATCTGAGTGCTCAATATAGGCGGGTTTAATTGGATTGCGACTCAAAGCAATTCATCAATCTGCATTTATGCACCCCTCATAAAAATAAGAAACATTAGCAAAGATAGAACACTCAAGGCATAACTGCACAGTAACCCTTGACGCCTATCTTTTTGTTTGAGGCATATATTAAAAGAGCAATAAAATGGCAATTGACGATCCAAAAAGTTACCGTGCACTGCACCGCCCACAAAGCGAGTTTGCATCACGTCAAGAATATCTAGAACACGAACTGAGTATTATGTCGCCCCGTCGTTGGCGCATAAACTTACCCTACCGTGACTACCGTTTTGAAATCGAAGACTGGGTGCCGGCGATGGCCGCGACCATCGGCAAAATTGTAATGGTGGCTGCTATCGTCGCCGCCTTTGCTGCGCCACTGGGCCTGCCCACTTCTTTTGTCATTGAAAACGCGCGCTATGAAATGCTCATTGCAGCATTGTTATTTGTGGTGATTTTTTCAGGCGTGCTGATTCCAACCGCTAACTTAGCGGGTACGCATGGCCCACTGATTCCACTGGTACCCATCATCGTTGCCTCTGGCGGCCACCCGATGGCGCTGGGGATTATGATTGGCGTGCTGGGTTTTACTTTAGGTATTTTTAAAGGGGGAAGCTTGCTCGGCAGGCTGACCAGTGACGGTGTCTGCGGCGGCTTATTGCTGTTTTTAGGCTTTATCGGCATGACCTCGCAAATCAAATACCTCTACGCTTGGGCCGAAGGTTTTGATGCGGGCTATATTGCCTTTGTAGTGATTTTGGCCACCATTATTATGTATGCCTATTTAGAGCATTTAGGTAAGCGTTGGCTGGCAATTCCACTGGGGGCAATCTTAGCTGCAGCTATTGCTTTTGCCTTAGGCGCACCTTTTGAGTTCACCACTGAGCCTGGATTACCGCACATGAACCCAGCGTACTGGTGGGGTGAGGATACTGGCTGGAAACTGGGTCTGCCGCAAGTGCATCATTTTATTGCTGCTGCACCCTTTGCTGTGTTGGCGATTGCCATGTGGTCACCGGACTTTTTAGGGCACCGTGCATTCCAATATCTCAACTACCCCAAAAACGCGCAAAAAGTTGTGATGAACATTGACGACACCATGTGTGTGGCTGCTGCACGTCAGCTGGTCGGTACTGCTTTAGGTGGCGCTAATATTGCGTCCTCGTGGGGGACTTATATTGTGCCTGCTGCTATTGCCAAGCGGCCTATTCCAGCAGGCGCGGTACTCACAGGTTTACTCTGTGTAGTAGCAGCGGTGTGGGGCTATCCCATGGACTTAGCAATTTGGCCGCCAGTGCTCAGCGTAGCGCTGATTGTCGGTGTGTACTTGCCATTGTTAGAAGCGGGTATGCAAATGACACGTGAAGGTAAAACAGCACAGTCCGCCGCCATTGTGATTTTCTCTTCTGCGCTGGTGAACCCCGTATTTGGTTGGTCACTCACGGTACTGCTGGACAATATCGGCATTATTGGTGACAAAGAGCGCGGCCAGAAAATGACCCGTACGGACCGCTGGATTATTCCATCCAT
>CANRHT010000137.1 GCA_947630465.1 uncultured Pseudomonadaceae bacterium | reverse complement strand
CTGATCATCGGTGGCAATCACCACCTGCTGCGCAGCACTTTTTTGCGCTTGCAGCCACACGCGTTGAATCATCGGCAGCCCAGCAATGTCTTGCAGTGGTTTACCGGGAAAGCGCGTCGAAGCAAAACGCGCCGGAATCACCACAGTAAAAGCTTGAGTCATGATTTAGTCCAAACGCTCTTCGTTACTTAAAGTACGCGCCTCAGTTTCCAGCATCACTGGAATATCTTCACGAATAGGAAAAGCCAAACCATCAGCTTTACACCAGATTTCAGTTTTATCAGCGTTTAATTGCACTGCGCTTTTACATAAAGGGCAGGCCAAAATATCCAACAATTTAGGGTCCATCAGCATATCCTCACGAGATATCAATTAATAAACGACAGTTAATAAACGCTTGAGTTGCTGCGCAAACCACTGCGCAAAAGCAGGGGAAGGCTGCGCTGCCACTTGCAGATACCAGCAATGATCACCAGCAAAGGTACGGCATTTCACCGCGTCTTTTTCCGTCATCAGTACGGGCAAATCATCGGCAAAGTCTAAATCTTGCGCGTTAAATTCAGCATGATCAGCAAAAGGATGCGCCAGCGCCTGCCAACCTAAACTGTTTAGCGTGTTAAAAAAGCGCTGCGGATTGCCAATGCCCGCTACGGCATGCATGCGCTGCCCTGCCGGAAAATAACTTAAGGGCTCAAGCCGCCCCGTGCGTACATGCACCAGCTGCGTGGGCTGCAAGTGCATGGCAAAACCCGCCTGCGTATCCTGCTGCGCACCATTGATCAGCACTGCATCCACTGTACTCAAGCGTTGCAGCGGCTCACGTAAAGGCCCCATCGGCAAACAACGCTGATTGCCTAAACCACGCGCCTCATCAATCAGCACCAGCTCTAAATCACGCGCTAAGCCGTAATGCTGCAAGCCATCGTCAGACAAGACAAGATCCAGTTCATGCTCACTTAATAACTGCTGGACCGCTTGTGCACGTTGCGGGGCAATGACCATAGGCACACCAGTGCGCTGTACGATCAGCAAGGGCTCATCGCCAGCGTGCTCAGCAGAATCACTGGCACCGACACTCCAAGGCAGAGTTTCAGGGCGCGCACCATAACCGCGACTGACCACACCCACGCGCAAATCTTGCGCTCGGCAGTACTCAATCAGCCATAAAATCAGTGGCGTTTTACCCGTGCCGCCGACAGTGATATTACCGACAATAATCACCGGCACAGGCGCGCGATAGGTCGGCGTGCGCCCCTGTAAAAAATCAGCACGTTTGCGGTTAACTACACGCCGGTAGGCAGCCTCCAGCGGCCATAACAACTTGAGTGCTGGATGGCCTTGATACCAGGCTTGCAGTAAACGCTCGCCAAACTTCACGGCTGCGCTTGCGCCTCAACCGTGGTAATGCGCAATTTAGCAAAACCTAACTTAGAGGCCGCATCCATTGCTGTGACCACCGCCTGATGCGGCGCTTGCGCATCAGCGCTGAGCATCACCGGTAGGCTTTGATCACCCGCCGATTCCACACGCAAGGCTTCCATCAAAGCGGCTAAGTCGTTGGTCACCAGGCTTTTGCCATTCAAAGCAAAGGAGCCATCGCTGGCCACTAGAATTTCTAAAGGTGCTTTAACTGCTGCTTCCGGCGGCGTGCCGCTGACTGCCTCTGGCAAATCAACTTTCAGCTGTGTTTCGCGGGTAAACGTCGTAGTAACCACAAAAAAAAGCAACAAAATAAACACCACATCAATCAGTGGCGCTAAATTAATATCAACCGGTTCGCGGGGTGTACGAGGGAATTTCACGCTTGATCCTCGCTCAGCTCAACCTCACGGTCGCCCTGCACCACTTCTACTAACTTAATCGCTTCTTGCTCCATGTTAACCACCAGCTCATCGACGCGGCGTTGCAAAAAACGATGGAAAAATACTGCTGGAATCGCGACAAACAAACCCGCAGCCGTAGTGACCAGCGCCTTGGCAATACCGCCCGCTAACTGCGGTGCATTGGCCATACCTGAACCCATAAAGGCGCCAAAAATCTCAATCATCCCCAGCACTGTACCCAGCAAACCCAATAAAGGCGTAATTGCTGCGATGGTACCCAGCGGCGTTAAATAGCGCTCCAACTCACTGACCACTTTAACGCCCGCTTCTTGGATGCTTTCCTTCATCATGTCACGGCCATAACGTGAATTGGCTAAGCCCGCAGCCAAAATCTGCCCTAAAGGCGAGCCAGCACGTAATTCATTAAACTTGTTGCTGTCCATTTCCTTGGCTTGCACCCAGCGCCACACCTGGCCCAATAAGTGCGGTGGGCTGATACGTGATGGGCGTAACGTCCATAAACGCTCAGCAACAATAGCTACGGCAATAATCGAACATACAACAATGGGCAGCATAATCCAGCCGCCCGATTTGATCAGTTCCCACACAATAACCACTCCAGCAATAAAATTTTGCTCACTTTAGCACAGGCGCACACGGACACCGAACGCTATAGTTCTCATTTTTGCCGCCAAAAGCGCGATTGTTCCACCATTGTCCAAGGTTGGCGATAGCGGCCTAAATAAATCTGCACTGCTTTATCCTGCGCCGTGTCATATATCTGCACCTGTTCGCGCTGCAAATTGGCTAATACCTGCGGGTGCGGATGGCCATAACTGTTGTGTTTACCCCGTGAGATCACTGCAGAGTGCGGCGTGATTGCCTGCACAAAACGGCGCGACGTCGAAGTGCGACTGCCATGATGCCCTGCCACCAGCCAATCCACTTTTAACCACGGCCAATCGGCCAACAAAGCCGCTTCGCCTGCTGCATCTAAATCACCGGTTAACAGCAAGCGCTCACCTTGTGCATCCACCAGCAATACACAAGACTTTTGATTGCTGTCTTGCGCGTTCTGCCATTGCCAGCGCCAAAACCAAACCCCATCCCATTGCCACTGTTTGTGCGTGCAGGCTTGTGCAGAAAAATGTGGCGGATGCTCATCGGGCTGGCCGCTGATAACTTGCTTAACCTCTAGCGCATCAAGAATAGCCTGTGCACCACCGGCATGATCCGCATCCGCATGCGAGATCAATAACATATCCAACTCGGTCTGCTTAAAACCGCGCAACACCGGCACAACAATACGCGCACCCGCATCAAAACCCGATAAAAACGGCCCCGCATCGTACATCAAGCTGTGCCGCGCGGTTTTAATCCATACCGCTTGCCCTTGCCCCACATCCAACACCCAAACTTGAGCCTGCCCATCCTCGATAGACGGCTGTGTTGGATTGAGCGCAGGCAACCACAACACCAGTGCAGCGGATACAGGCAATAGCGGACGCGGCAACAAGAGAATGCATACAGCCAATATTGCCAACACCAGCGCCAGCGCACCGACTGCACTGCCTTGCCAAGCCGGCCAACCCTGCGCCAACCAGTGCAATACGGCGAACATCACACTTAGGCACCAGCCTGCGACAGTTAATACCAGCGTACTTAAGCTGGCGAACGGCAAGAGTAGCGCACCCAGCAACGTCAGCGGCAACGCTAAAAAACTCAACCAGGGCACCGCAAAAACATTAGCTACAGGCCCCATCACACTCACGGGCAAACTTAACGCCAATAAAAAAGGGGCCAAGCCAATCGCGGCCACCCACTGCGTACGGCCTAAGATATGCCACCAACGCCATGCACCCAAACGCGCCGCAAAAGCCAACACCAGCGCACCCACCGCCGTAAACGACAACCAAAAACCCGATTGCAGCACCACCAGCGGCTCATGCAGTAACACCAAACACAAAGCAATCAGAAACGCTGTCCAAACACTCAACTGCTGAAAACGCCAGCGCCACAACAGCGCGACCATCACCATAATGCAGGCGCGCTGTACTGGTACGGCAAAACCAGCAAAGGCACCATAAGACACCCCTGCCGCCATTGATAACAAACAGGCCACCGGCAACCAAGGTAAACGCGCGGGCCAACAACCCAAACGCATCAAGAGCACCACCGCGCCATACGCCAGCGCCGCCAGCAAACTGATGTGCTGACCAGAAATCACCATTAAGTGCACCGTGCCGGTATCTTGCAGCGTTTGCCACTGCTCGTGACTCAAGCCAGAGCCATCACCCAACACCAACGCCACCATCACCGCTGACATTGACGCGGGGGCCTGTGCTTTTAAATGCTGACGCACTTGCTCACGCCAATGATGCAAACCCTGCCCTACCGCGAGGCGCTGGCCGGTCTTCACCGATCCTGTCGCACCAATCCGCTGCGCAAACAGCCACGCTTGATAATCAAAACCATGCGGATTGAGCGACCCATCCGGACGCTTTAAACGCACCGCTAAACGCCAACGCTCACCGGCACGCACCTCATGCGGTGGTGCGCGCCAAGACACCCGTATCCGCTGAGGCAACTCAGTGCGCCGCGATACTAAATCATGCAATTCAAAGCGCACCGTGACCGGCTGCCCTGCAACCTGTGGCCATTCTGGTAAACCCACCACAGTGCCCTCCAGCCATAAAGTGCGCCCATCAAATTCAGGCGCCAATTGGTCTGACAGACCCCAGTGTGCATTCAACGCCGCCCAACACAGACCCAGCAGCAACAACGCCAGCGGATAGATACGCTTGTACAACGCCAGCAGCACGATGCACGCGGCTAAGCACCACCAAGGCCCACTCGGTAGTTGCGGCAACCAACGTAAACTGAGCATTCCCACAATGAGTGCAAGCACTGATATTTGCATCGCACTACCTCCCTGTAGCATTTGCAAACAAATATTCTGGTCAATTCGATGCTTTCTAAGACTTTTGTCACTCCCAGTAACAACATGGCCCTCTAATAAGATGCATAATAGACGAGCTTTTGCATGTCAGAGAAAATTCATGCCCCGTCAACTTTTTAAACGCTATATGCCTGACCCGGAAAAACTAAAACGCAATCCATCCTTACGTTTTCTTGGCAGTCTTATTCATGATCCAAACTTATGGCATCTGAACCGTCACTCAGTGGCGCGTGCAGTCGCTGTGGGTTTGTTTTGGGCGATGATCCCGATCCCGATGCAAATGTTTGCCGCGGCATTTTT
>CANRHT010000136.1 GCA_947630465.1 uncultured Pseudomonadaceae bacterium | reverse complement strand
AACGTCACCCATAAAGAAGATGCGCTGCGCTCGATGCTGCGCGTACTCAAACCCGGTGGCCGTTTACTGGTGCTGGAATTTTCTAAGCCCAGCAACCCGCTTCTAT
Organism: uncultured Pseudomonadaceae bacterium; assembly: GCA_947630465.1. Classification (GTDB taxonomy): domain Bacteria; phylum Pseudomonadota; class Gammaproteobacteria; order Pseudomonadales; family Pseudomonadaceae; genus Denitrificimonas. Next base: position 5,010 of record CANRHT010000136.1, on the reverse strand, counting down.
CCAAATTCTATGATGCGTATTCGTTTCGCTTTATGCCCTTAGCCGGCAAGCTGATCACTGATGATGCTGACAGCTATCGCTATTTAGCTGAATCGATTCGTATGCACCCTGATCAAGAAACCTTAAAAGGCATGATGGCCACTGCAGGTTTTGAGCGCGTAACGTTCCATAATATGACCGGCGGTATTGTTGCGCTGCACCGTGGAATCAAGCCGTAATGATCACTCAATTTGCTTTAGCCAGCGCTGAAACCGCACTCAATCGTGTGTTACAACTTGATAGCACCGTGGCGACACGTTTAGCGCCCTTGGCTGGGCAAGTGATTGCAATGGTTTGCCCTCGTCCGGCGTTAACGATCTACCTCATCCCGCTCGAAGGTGGCTTGCAACTGGCGCAACATTGGGAAGCGCCAGCCGATTGCACCTTAACTGCACCGGCGAGCCTGTTGTTAAAACTGGCGACCAGCGCTGATAAAACGGCGGTGCTGCACCATCCGGACGTCAGTCTTGATGGGAATAGCGCGCTACTGATGACGCTGGCAGAGGTTTTACAAGACCTGGAACTGGACTGGGAATATGAAGTATCACGCCTGCTCGGCCCTCTTGCGACGGCAGTATTAGGCAGCCACCTGCGCAGCCGCAAAGACTGGGTGAGCCAGTCTGCGCACAGCTTACATTTAAATGCTGTGGATTATTTAGCCGAAGAGTCGCGCACTTTAGTTGGGCAATTAGAAGCGCACACACGCTTTAATGAAATCGATCAATTAAAACTCGATATAGATCGTTTAGATGCGCGCATTGCGCTCTTATTAAAAGGGAATCAAAAGCCTCTATGAAGCTGCTTGCCGTTCGCCGCTTGTGGCGTATTTTGCGTGTTAGCGTGCGCTACCGCCTTGATGACCTGCTGTTTGCTTTGCCCTTGCCTTGGCACTTGCGCATCCTCCAAATTCTGATGCCTTGGCGCTGGTTGCCGCGCAGTCCATCCACTTTAAGTCGTGGCGCCGCACTGCGTTTGGCCTTAGAAGACTTGGGCCCAGTATTTATTAAGTTTGGACAAATCCTCTCAACGCGACGTGATTTACTGCCACCTGATATCGCCGATGAAATGGCCAAGCTGCAGGATCAAGTACCGCCCTTCTCCTCTGATTTAGCTATCAAGCTGATTGAAGAGCAATTAGGCGCGAGCATTGATGAAGTCTTTAAAACTTTTTCCAGCACGCCTTTGGCTTCCGCCTCTATTGCGCAGGTGCATGCCGCGCAGTTAAGAACCGGCGAAGATGTGGTGGTCAAAGTGATTCGCCCCAATTTAAAACCGATTATTGCCCAAGATATTGCTTGGCTGCTGTTGCTCGCCAGTCTGGCCGAGCGTGCCTCACCCGAAGCGCGTCGTTTACACCCCAAAGAAGTGGTCAGCGACTACGAAAAAACCATTTACGACGAACTGGACTTACTGCGCGAAGCCGCCAATGCCAGTCAGTTACGGCGCAATTTCAGTGAATCACCACTGCTGTATGTACCACAAATCTATTGGCAGTGGAGCCGCCCTAAAGTGCTGGTGATGGAGCGAATTTACGGCCTGCAAGTCAGCGATATGCCGGCATTGATTGATCAAGGCACCGATTTAAAAAAGCTGGCTGAACGCGGTGTAGAAATCTTTTTCACCCAAGTGTTTCGCGACAGTTTTTTCCATGCTGATATGCACCCAGGGAATATTTTCGTCAGCACACACACGCCTTGGGACCCACAATATATCGCTATCGACTGCGGTATTATTGGCTCATTGACGCCTGAAGACCAAGATTATCTAGCGCGTAACTTATTGGCGTTTTTCAAACGTGATTACCGCAAGGTGGCACAGTTGCATATTGATTCTGGCTGGGTGCCGAGTCATACGCGGATCAATGAATTTGAGGCGGCCATCCGCACGGTATGCGAACCTATTTTTGAGCTGCCGCTCAAAGATATTTCTTTTGGTCACTTATTGCTGCACCTGTTCAATACCGCACGACGCTTTGATATGGAAGTGCAGCCACAGTTGGTATTACTGCAAAAAACCTTATTGAACATCGAAGGTTTAGGCCGTCAGTTGTACCCTGATTTAGATCTTTGGAGCACCGCGCAGCCCTACTTAGAACGCTGGATGCGCGAACGTTATATGCCCAAACATATCTTAGGTAACGTGCAGCAGCAGATTGAAAAACTGCCGCATTTAGCCAATATGGTGCGCGACAGTTTTGAAAAAATGAGCAACCCGCCTAAGCCAGTACACAACACACAACTGTGGCTCAACACGCTGCTGGGTGTGGGTTTATTAGTCGGCGGAGCGCAACTGGGCTTAGCTTTTCAGCTTGAAGCATGGCCGGCTTGGTTAATGGTCAGTGCCGGTTTATGCTTAGTGCTGCGCCGTTGATAGTGCCCTTAAGTCGACATTTCACATCATCGATACTGAGTAAAATATGAGTAACTGGTTAGACGAGATCAAATGGGACAAAGATGGTTTAATTCCGGCTATCGCCCAAGATTACCAAACAGACCGCATCTTGATGGTGGCATGGCTCAACCGTGAATCACTCGAACTGACCGTGCAAGAACAACGCGCTATTTACTGGTCACGCTCACGCAAAAAACTTTGGCGTAAAGGTGAAGAGTCAGGGCATGTGCAGAAATTGCATGAGATACGCCTGGACTGCGATGCTGATGTACTTATTTTACGTGTTGAACAAATCGGCAATATTGCTTGCCATACGGGCCGCCACAGCTGTTTTTATCGTGTATTAATCGACGGACAATGGCAGACTGTAGAACCTGTGCTTAAAGACCCTAATGCTATTTATCAAGGCTAACTGGTATGACTGACGATATTTTACACCGCGTGGCGCAAGTGATTGAATCACGTAAAAACGCTGATCCAAGCAGTTCCTATGTCGCCAGCTTGCATCATAAAGGGTTAAATAAAATTTTAGAGAAAGTTGGCGAAGAGGCTGTAGAAACCATTCTTGCGGCAAAAGATGCCGCGCACAGTGGTGATGCCAAGGATGTGATTTATGAAACAGCTGACCTGTGGTTTCACAGCTTAGTCATGTTATCTGCCTTAGACTTAGAGCCGCAAGCTGTGCTGGCCGAGTTGGAGCGCCGCTTCGGTTTATCTGGGCATGCTGAAAAAGCAGCACGTTCAACCACTTAATTATCCATATTACGGAGCGTACATTATGGGCATTTCCCCAATGCAGCTACTGATTATTCTAGCGATTGTGATTGTTTTATTTGGCACCAAACGCATTAAAAACATTGGTTCTGACTTAGGCGGCGCGATCAAAGGCTTTCGTAAAGCAGTCGACACTGAGGAAGAAAAACCTACTGAAGCGGTGCAAAAAACCGCAGCACCAGAAAACAGCGGACACACCTTCGATGCCACTGCTGAGCATGTTGAAGAGCAAGACCCATCGTCTAAAAAATGAGCTAACCCATGTTTGATATTGGCTTTACTGAACTCCTGCTGATTGCTGTTGTTGCGCTGCTGGTCTTAGGGCCTGACCGTTTGCCCGGTGCTGCACGTGTTGCAGGGATGTGGGTGGGTCGCATCAAACGCAGTTTTAACACAATCAAAGAAGACGTTGAACGTGAACTGGGTGCCGATGACATTCGTCGCGAGTTACGTAATGAAGGCATTTTAGAAAAAGAACGCAAAATGCTTAAAGAAACCAGCGAGAAAGCCAATCAAATGTTCAGCGATACATCGCTGCCCAGCCGAGTCAGCGACAAACCGCCTGCTCCAGCAGCACCCAGCGTCGACAAAGAGCCATCCTCATGAGCACATCATCGCAGCCCGGCAACAATATGCCGCTGATCGCGCACTTAACTGAATTGCGCACACGTTTATTACGTTGCGTGATGACTGTTTTACTGGTGTTTGCAGCGCTGTTTTATTTTGCTCAAGATATTTATGCCTTAGTTGCCGCCCCGCTACGCGCCTATTTACCCGAAGGCGCAACCATGATCGCCACAGGGGTGGCATCACCTTTTTTAACGCCTTTTAAATTAACCATGATGGTCTCGCTGTTTCTCAGCGTGCCGGTTATTTTGCAGCAGATATGGGGCTTTATTGCGCCGGGTTTATACAAGCATGAGAAGCGCATTGCCGTACCCCTGCTGATTTCTAGTGTCGTTCTGTTTTATGCAGGCATGGCATTTGCCTACTTTGTCGTATTCCCGATTATGTTTGGCTTTTTTGCCAGCGTTACACCACAAGGCGTGGAGATGATGACCGATATTGGTCAGTATCTTGATTTTGTCCTGACATTGTTTTTTGCGTTTGGCGTAGCTTTTGAAATCCCTATTGCCACGTTTTTACTGGTCTGGACTGGCATGGTGGATGTTGCCAGCCTGCGCAAAGGTCGTCCTTATGTGGTGGTGGGCTGTTTTATTGTTGGCATGGTATTAACGCCACCGGACATTTTCTCGCAAACCCTCTTAGCCATCCCCATGTGGTTTTTGTTTGAAATCGGTGTGTTATTCGGCAGCGTTGTACAAAAAGAGCGCGAAGAAAAAGCCAATACTGAAGACCTTGAGACTGAAGGTGATGACTCAGGCCCACCCGTACAACCATGAATTTGTTACTGCTACAGGACACAGACTTTATTGCTGACGACCGCGTACGCATCACAGACCGTCGTCTGCAGCACCTGAATACAGTGAATAAAGCCTGCGTCGGACAAACGCTACGCGCTGGGCGTTTAGGTGGTTTACAAGGCCAAGCAACCCTACTCTCCATTGACTCACATTGCGCTGAACTGCAGGTTAACTTGCAAGATCCTGCGCCAGCCAAACTGCCATTAACGCTGATTTTAGCGCTGCCCCGTCCAAAAATGTTGCGCCGCACTTTGCAAACGATCGCCAGTATGGGCGTCAACAAGTTGGTACTGATCAACAGTTATCGCGTGGAAAAAAGCTTTTGGCAAACACCTTTTTTACAACCTGAAGCACTGCATGAGCAATTGCTTTTAGGCCTTGA
>CANRHT010000135.1 GCA_947630465.1 uncultured Pseudomonadaceae bacterium | reverse complement strand
ACGTTAGCCTCATCTATATGACCGGCAAAGCAGCCCAGTTGTTGCATGCACTGCATAAATCCTAACTGCGGATGAGCTGGGCTCGCCTGACTGACAACTAAAGCACTGCGCAGCGGCCAGCCGTGTTGATGATCCGCACAGGCCAATTGCTCAAGCGCACAAGCCAAACGCCGCACACTGGGCGCTGGCAACTGCAGCGCCTCAATAATAGTGCGGTAAGTGATCACTGCACGCTGCTGTTGAGTCTGCGCTAACAACTTCAGTAAGCCGCTATACTGCGACTTGCTCAAAGCTAAGGCTTCACTCATCTTGCCAGCCTGAGACCTGCAAAGCGCGGGCTAAGGTGCGCTTGAGTACATCACTGACTTCGCGCTCACCACTTTCGATCATCTGTAAATAATGCGGACTGATACCGGCTTCACGCGCTACATCTTCCAGTGTTAACGACGCCTGCTCACGCAAAGCTTTAAGTTCACGCAAACTGGCCAAAGGCTGCTCCACTTTACTCACAGGCGTAGTACGGCCGGCATCTTTCAATAACTGCTGATACTCAGCCCACGGCAGCACCGCATACTCAGGCTGACCTTCACGCGCAATCACTTGTACATTCATAGCTACACTCAACTCGATTTAAATTCTGCTCTATAGTACGCCACAGTCAGCTGATTTTCTCAGCGCTGCTCAGCACAAACAAAAACGCCCTGCTATGAACAGGGCGCTGGTACAAACAAGCAGAACTTACTCTTCGATGATTTCAGCAGGTTCGCTGGCATCTTCTTCAACTTGCTCAACTTGCTCAACTTGCTCAACTTGCTCAACTTGCTCAACTTGCTCAGTTTCAGGCTGACCGGCAATGGCCAACAATTCAACCTCAAAAACTAAAGCCGAATTTGCCGGAATCGCTGGGGTTGGGCTTTGTGCGCCGTAGGCTAAATCACTTGGAATATAGAACTTATACTTTTCGCCAACGCTCATTAATTGCAAGCCTTCCACCCAACCCGGGATCACACCGCCGACCGGAAACTCAACCGGCTGGCCGCGCTCAATCGAGCTGTCAAATACCGAACCATCAATTAATGTGCCTTGATAATGCACACTCACCACATCAGTGACGGCCGGCTTAGCACCCTCAGCTTTTTTCAGTACTTCATACTGCAAGCCAGAATCAGTGGTCAGTACTTCATCGCGCTTGGCGTTTTCAACTAAGTATGCAGCACCCGCTTGCTTCGTTTCATCATTGAGTGCTGACATACGCTCTTGGGCACGTGCTTGCAAAAAGCTAAAGGCTTCCATCAGATCATCATCATTGATGCGCTGGTCTCTTTTCTTTAAGGCATCTTCAATACCTAGGGCAACCGCTTGTGAATCCAGATCATCCATACCTTCTTCACTGAGGTTTTTACCCATACTCAAGCCGATGCCGTAAGAGGCTTTTTGTGCTGGAGTTTTCAGCTCAGAACTGACGGCAGAAGAGCTATCACAACCTGCGAGCACGAGAGTGAATACAGCGATGGAAGCTGCTAAACGATGTAACTTCATTATAGTGTCCTTGCCTTATGCCTGACGGCTTTTATGGGGTACAAAGTGAGCGATATTAACAGCCCAACCCTGTGACTGGCTACCGCCTTAAGAAGCCAAAAAGATGTGTTAGTTCAATCTTTAGTACTGATTTACGGGCTCAATCAGCTGCTTGACTGAGTACTGGGCGGATGCTGCTGAATCCGTTCAGACGGCCGCCGCGCACCGGCGACAAGCTTATCAATCGCCCGCGCCGCAGCAACCAAGCCAAAACTTGCAGTCACAGCCATAGCAGCGCCAAAACCTCCGGCACAATCCAGCTTAACCCCCTCACCGACAAAACTTTTACTCAAGCACACGCTGCCATCAGGGTTTGGATAACGCAGTTGTTCAGTTGAATACACACAGGGCACGCTGTAATGGCGGCCAGCCGTGCGCGAGAAATTATAATCACTGCGCAATAACGAACGCACCCGCGAGGCTAAGGGATCGTTAAAGGTTTTATTAAGATCACCGACACGAATCTGCGTCGGATCAATCTGTCCACCCGCACCGCCAGTGGTGATCATTTGAATTTTACGGCGCTTACACCAAGCAATCAGCGCTGCCTTAGCTTGCACACTGTCAATGCAATCCACGACAAAATCCAAGTCGGGGGTGATGTACTCTGCCATCGTTTCTTTGCTGACAAAATCAGTAACGGCATGTACGGTGCAGGCTGGATTAATCGCGCGAATACGTTGCGCCATCACCTCCACTTTAGCTTGGCCGACAGTCTCCGTTAAGGTATGCGCTTGGCGGTTAGTATTGGTCACGCAGACATCATCTAAGTCAAATAAAGACAATTCACCGACACCCGAACGCGCTAAGGCTTCAGCGGCCCAAGAACCCACACCACCTATGCCGACCACCGCTACATGCGCATCGGTTAAACGCTGCAAGCCTTCTACACCGTATAAGCGCGCAATGCCGCCAAATCGTAAATCATCCATCTGTCCAACCTCATTAAAATCGCTGGCGCATTCTAGCAGTATTCGCTGTAACGCTTACAAAACACAGGGCGTTTCACTACACTGTAGACATATTTTACTGCACTGCCGTGTGTTGCCCCGTGCAAGATCCAGTGTTCTTTTATCCTATTTAACACAGCCCAGCAGCATTTTGGGTCTGGGGATTCACATGCTTATTTGCCCCATCTGCCAATCGGCACTGACCGCGCATGACAACAGTGTGCGTTGTATTTATCAGCACAGCTTTGACCGTGCGCGCCAAGGTTATCTCAACTTATTACCCGTTCAGCATAAAAACAGCCGTGCACCGGGTGACAACCCCGCCATGGTGCAAGCGCGGCGCAGCTTTTTATCTGCCGGTTATTACGCCCCTCTAGCAGAACGTTTTGCAGCCTTGATGCAAGAACGTCAGCCCAAGCAATGGCTGGATATTGGTTGCGGCGAAGGTTATTACACCGCGCATATTGCCCAAGCCTTACCTGACAGCAACGGTTACGCCTTAGATATTTCTCGTGAAGCAGTAAAACAGGCCTGCAAACGTGACGCTCGCACCCAGTGGTTGGTGGCCAGCATGGCGCGCTTGCCCTTAGCCAGTAACAGCTGCCAAGCCATTGCCAGTATTTTCAGCCCGCTGGATTGGCAAGAAGCGCAACGCGTACTGGCGCCAGGTGGCGCATTATTACGCATGGGGCCCTGCAGCGATCACCTGCAAGAATTACGCGAACAACTCTATGATGATGTGCGCAGTTATGATGACAGCAAACATCTGCAACTTATTCCACCCGGTATGCAGCACGTGCACAGTGAAACATTACGTTTCACCCTGACCTTAGACAATGCCCAAGCACGCAGCGATTTATTGGCCATGACCCCGCACGGCTGGCGCGCACATGCAGCCAAGCGTGAAGCTGTGATCAGCCAACCTCTGACCACCACCGTAGCCATTCGCTATGACTGGATTGAAAAAACGGAAAACTAACTTATGCGCCAACCTGATATTGAAATCTATATAAAAGACGCTACACGCAACGCGGTCAGCGCTTGGCTCGGCGAGATACTGGGCGAGGATTGCGAGTGGCAGCAAAAAGGCCGTGTATCACGCTGTGTCTGCGCCGGTATTCCTCTGGTGTGGTTTGAGCAGGCCGTCGGCAAATGGCACAGCTTATTACTGGAAAGCGCCACCACACCCTGGGCGGATGATACAGCGTGCGCACAAGCAGCCGCGGCTCAACTCGGAGTGAATGTGCGTTGCGCCCCTGGAAGCTGGCAAGAAGCCGATGGCGATGCCAATGCTGATCAGTGGTTACAGATCAGCCCCGACGCCAGTGTTGAAACTGTGACGTGGCACACCTCTTAAGTCAGCCTATTTTAATAACACAGAGGACGCAGCATGCGTTGGAAAAAAGCACGTCGCAGCGACAATGTCGTGGATCAACGCGGCAAGGGTGGTGGTATCGGTGGGAAAGGTCTGAGTTTAGGTGCCATCGCTATTATTGTCGTGATGGGCTTAGTCAGCGGCCAAGACCCCATGCAAATCATCAGCAACATCGCTGGGCAAGCACTGCAACAGGGCGGTATCCAAACCAGCAGCACGCGCGCACCTGCAAGTACCAGCAATGACCAAGGCAGTGAGTTTGTACGTGCCATCTTAGGTGACACTGAAGATACGTGGCGCGCATTGTTTCAACAATCTGGACAAAGCTACCAAGACCCTAAGCTGATTCTATTCAGCGGCAGCGTACGCTCAGCCTGTGGATCAGCTGACTCAGCGGTGGGGCCTTTTTACTGCCCAGCCGATCAGCAAGTGTATTTAGACCTGTCGTTCTTTAAAGAAATGGAGCAGCGTTTTGCCGCAACCGGCGAGTTTGCCCAAGCCTATGTGATTGCTCACGAAGTTGGCCACCATGTACAAACCTTGCTCGGCGTATCCGCGCGCGTACATGCAGCGCGCCAACGCGGCGAGCCGGTTAAAGGCCACAATGGTTTGCTGGTACGCCAAGAATTACAAGCGGACTGCCTTGCTGGTGTGTGGGCGCATCACGCTCAACAACGTCATGCTTGGCTCGAACCGGGTGATTTAAAAGACGCCCTCAATGCCGCACAAGCCATCGGTGATGATCGCCTGCAAAAACAAGCACAAGGCTATGTCGTGCCAGACTCGTTTACCCACGGCACTTCGGCGCAACGTGAGCGCTGGTTTACTCAAGGCTATAACACCGGCAAGCCCGGCCAATGCGACACTTTTAGTGCACAACGCCTTTAAATACATGCAATACCTGTAGTCGCGATCCAAGCGACTCACTGCACAACGATTGGAGATACTATGTTTGTTCTACGTTACGCCGTTTTTGCGGTTGCTGTTTTAGCCAGTATAGCGACCTTATTACTGGCATTAGGCAATGCATGGTGGCTATTGCTGAGCACTTTATGCCTCGCGCTCACTGGCGTTGGTGTATTTGACCTGCGCCAAACCCACTCAACCTTGCGCCGCAACTACCCCATCGCTGCACATGTGCGTTACATTTTTGAAGAATTTCGCCCCATGCTGCGCCAATACATCGTTGAAGCAGACGATGATGAAGTCCCTTTCTCCAATG
>CANRHT010000134.1 GCA_947630465.1 uncultured Pseudomonadaceae bacterium | reverse complement strand
ACCGCTTCTAAGCGCTGATGCACAAAGCGATCTTTATCACGGGTAATGAGCAATAGCTGCTGATCATCCTCGCCCACAGGAATCACCAAACGCCCACCGTCCGCCAACTGATCAAGCAGCGCTTGCGGGATTTCTTTCGCACCTGCGGTAACGATAATGCCATTGTAGGGTGCTAACGCATTCCAGCCGTCCCAGCCATCGCCCCAGCGATAGACCACGTTACGCAAATTCAGCTGCGCTAAACGCTCCTTCGCCCGCTCTTGTAAAGACTGAATACGCTCTACGGAAAAAATGCGCTCAACCAACTGCGCCAGCACTGCGGTTTGATAGCCACAACCGGTGCCGATTTCCAGCACTTTATCTAAGGGTCCGTTGGCTAATAACAACTCAGTCATGCGTCCAACAATATAAGGCTGAGAAATGGTTTGATTATTGCCAATGGGCAGTGCTGTATCTTCGTACGCGCGATGCGACAAGGCCTCATCAACAAACAAATGCCGCGGAGTACGCAAAATCACATCCAGCACCTGCGGGTTACTCAAACCTTCATCACGCAGGCGCTGCACCAACCTTTCACGCGTGCGCTGTGAGGTCATACCAATCCCACGGCGTTGCAAATCATCCTGTTGTGCGCTCACAACACATCCTCCAACCAGTGTTTAACCTCATCCATCTGCGGATGAAAAGTGCGATCCAATTGCAAAGGAGTAATGGACACATAACCTTGAGCAACCGCGTGAAAATCTGTGCCCTCCTCACCGTCTTCAACCTCACCCACAGCCGCCAGCCAATAGCATTTCTTACCGCGCGGATTGACTGTTAACACCGGTGCCGCCGCGCGTGCACGATGCCCAAGGCGAGTCAGCTTAATGCCCTTGATGTGCGCTAAAGGCAAATCCGGCACATTAACATTAAACACCGTGCGCGGCGCGACCTTCAGCTCGGCGTGCGCTTCAATCAAACGCCGTGCAAACCATGCTGCACTGTCTAAATGATCAAGTTTGCGTGACATCAATGAAAATGCAAAAGAAGGCTTCTGTAAAAACCGTCCCTCTAACGCTGCCGCCACTGTACCTGAATAGAGCACATCATCACCCAGATTAGCTCCTAAGTTGATGCCTGACACCACCATATCAACCGGCTCATCTAATAAACCATTTAAGCCTAAGTGCACACAATCTGTGGGCGTACCGTTGATGCTGATATAGCCATTACTCAAGGTTTGCGGATGCAAAGGCCGGTCCAATGTCATGGAGCTGCTGGTGCCACTGCAATCATTTTCTGGTGCGATAATTGAACAAGGGGCATAGTCACGCAACGCGGCATGTAATGCAGATAAACCCGGTGCAGTCACACCATCATCATTGGCTATTAAAATTCGCATGCATGCACCGCCTCAGTGACTGATAAAAGCTCGACTAACTCACGCAACACCACAGTAGCAAAACACCCTGGGGGTAAAACAAAGTGCAGCTGCAGGCAATCTTCGGCCGGAAAACTCCAACTTAAATCGCGCACCGGCAAGCGTAAAATACGTCGCTCTTGCTGCAAATTAGCACGTGCTAACCAGGTGCAAAGCTCTGGTAAAGTAGCCGCTACATGCTGTTCATCCTGCAAGGTTTGCCCTTGACTGGCTAACTCACCATCGCCCCATAACGGACCTGTGGGATGCACGTCCAATTCAGCTAAGCGCGGATCATGACAATCATCAGCGCCCGCCACAAAAAAGCTACGGCTACCAGTAAAAGCTAAAACATCACCCACTTGCGCCACATTCCATGTTTTATTTTGCACGCGTTGAGCTAAGACTCGATTGAACAGAGCGCTGCGCCCAGTGGATAACAAGCGCGAACGTAAATTGCGTTGTACCGGCAATTCATTGCGTTGCGCATACTCAAGCGCACCGAGTACATTATTGCCGTTCTCACCAAAGCGCTGTAAACCAAAATAATTGGGCACACCTTGCGCCGCAATGCTCTGCAGGCGCTGCTCTAAACAGGCACGATCAGCTTTCAGCTCAGTTAAACGAATGGTAAAACCATTGGCCGCATGAGCTCCGCGCTGCAGCTTACGGCTGTGACGCTGCTGTTGTAAAATATGCAGGTCTTCACCTTCAGCTGCACTGAGCTGTGGATCATCTTTACCCGGCAGATGAATGCTAAACCATTGGCGCGTTAAGGCTTGGCGATCTTTGAGACCGGCATAGCTGATATTGCGCAAAGATACTCCGGCCGCTTTGGCTAAACGCCGCGCCGCTTCTTCGGTGTTGAGCATGCGTTTTTCCACCCACAACCACAGGTGCTCACCGCTGCCCGACAAAGGAATATCCAGCACTTCATCCACTTGAAAATCTTCTGCACAGGCTTTCAGCTGTGCGCTACCGCAAGGCTCACCAAAAACACGTGGGCCTAATAACTCTAAGTCATTCATGCTTTAACCAACATCGCCACAGCATGCGCGGCAATGCCTTCTTCACGCCCGACAAAACCTAAGCTTTCAGTGGTGGTGGCTTTGACGTTGACTTGATCGATAGCAACCTGCAGATCAGCAGCAATATGCTCGCGCATGGCGATAATATGCGGCGCCATTTTGGGTGCTTGCGCTAAGATCGTACTGTCCACATTCGCAATTGCCCAACCGGCTTGCGCCAGTAAAGCCACGACGTTACGCAGCAGTTGGCGGCTGTCCGCACCTTGATAGGCAGGATCAGTATCCGGAAAATGCTGACCAATATCGCCCAATGCCGCCGCACCCAATAACGCATCAGTGATTGCATGCAGCAACACATCACCATCAGAGTGCGCGACAAAACTTTTATTGTGAGCAATACGTACACCGCCCAAGGTAATAAAATCACCTGTTTGGAAGCGGTGTACATCATAGCCATGACCTATACGCATGCTGTTATCCGACTCTGCAAAATAGGCGTCATTCTACACAGTTTTAACAGCGCGCACCTGAACAGTCGGCAAATCAGTTACGCCTGCTTATGCCAGCAAAGCCTGCGCGTGAAAGCGCAAGTGCTCTTCAATAAAACTGGCAATAAAATAGTAGCTGTGATCATAGCCGGGCTGCATTCTCAGCGTCAGTGGATAACCTGCGCGCTCGGCGGCATCCTGTAAGGCGGCAGGCTTGAGCTGTTCAACTAAAAAACTATCAGCCTCACCTTGATCAATGAGCATCGGCAACTGTTGAGTCGCTTGCGCCATTAACGCACTGGCATCCCACTCCATCCAGGTTTCACGCTGCGTACCTAAGTAATGAGAGAACGCTTTCTCACCCCAAGGGCACTGAGTAGGCTGACAAATGGGCGCAAAAGCTGAAACTGACTGATAACGCTGCGGCTCACGCAAGGCAGCAATTAAGGCACCATGCCCACCCATCGAGTGGCCACTGATACTGCGTTTATCTGAGACAGGCAAATGTTTTTCAATCAGCGTCGGTAGCTCATGCACCACATAGTCATACATGTGGTAGTGCTCAGCCCAAGGCGCTTGCGTGGCATTGAGATAAAAACCGGCACCCAATCCAAAATCCCAAGCACCGTCAGGATCATCGGCCACACCCTCACCACGCGGACTGGTATCAGGCGCAACGATAATTAAACCCAGCTCTGCCGCCGTTTTTAAGGCGCCTGCTTTTTGCATAAAGTTTTCATCGGTGCAGGTTAATCCTGACAACCAGTACAGCACGGGCAAAGGCTGGCCTAACTCAACTTGCGGCGGTAAATACACCGCGAACTGCATCTTGCACTTAAGTGTCTGAGATGGGTGTTCATAGCGAATATGCTGGCCGCCAAAAACTTTTTGCGATGATAATTGTTGTAACGACATCCTGACCTCCAAAGACAAGCGCTCAGGCCAGCGCTTAACAAGAGCGCCAACCTGAGCATTTGTGGTTGTTGATTAAAAATGAATAACGCTACGAATACTCTTACCTTCGTGCATCAAATCAAAGGCTGTATTGATATCTTCTAAACCCATGGTGTGAGTAATAAAGGTATCCAGTGGGATTTCACCGCTTTGTGCTTTAGCGACATAACCGGGTAATTCTGTACGGCCTTTGACGCCACCAAAAGCACTGCCGCGCCACACCCGACCCGTCACTAATTGGAATGGCCGCGTACTGATTTCTTGACCGGCGCCCGCTACACCAATAATCACCGACTCACCCCAGCCCTTATGGCTGCACTCCAAAGCAGCACGCATCAACTGCACATTGCCCACGCACTCAAAGGAATAGTCCACACCACCATCAGTCATCTCAACGATCACCTCTTGGATGGGCTTATCAAAATCCTTGGGATTAACGCAATCAGTTGCACCCAACTCGCGCGCAATATCAAATTTACCCGGGTTGATATCAATGGCAATAATGCGGCTGGCCTTGGCCATTTTCGCGCCAATAATCGCTGCCAAGCCAATCCCACCCAAACCAAAGATAGCAACCGTTGCGCCCTCTTCAACTTTAGCGGTATTAAGCACCGCACCAATACCTGTGGTCACACCGCAACCCAATAGGCAGATTTTTTCTAACGGTGCATCTTTTGGCACTTTAGCCAAGGAGACTTCAGCTACTACGGTGTATTCAGAAAAAGTTGAAGTACCCATATAGTGATAAATCGGCTCGCCTTTATAGGAGAAGCGCGTGGTGCCGTCTGGCATCAAACCCTGACCTTGCGTCTCACGCACCGACTGACACAGATTGGTTTTACCTGAAGTGCAGAACTTACAGGTACGGCACTCGGCGGTATACAGCGGAATGACATGATCGCCCACTTCTAGAGAGGTGACGCCCTCACCCACAGCCTCAACAATACCACCACCTTCGTGGCCTAAAATGGCTGGAAAAATACCTTCTGGATCATCACCTGACAAAGTAAAGGCGTCGGTATGACAGACACCACTGGCAACAATACGCACCAGCACTTCACCCGCTTGGGGTGGTGCCACATCCACTTCAACAATTTGTAAAGGCTGACCTGGACCAAAAGCAACCGCAGCACGTGACTTGATCATTTTACTCTCCAAAAATTCTATACCGGCTAAGCATAGCAGAGCATGGCCTGTGACTGGCTCGATCCGAGTGCGATATATGTCAGAAAACATGCATTAATCAGTGTAGGCTGCGTAGTCTATTCTTTGCGTTAAAACCGAGTATTCTTTATGTCAACGACACGTATCAAAGGTT
>CANRHT010000133.1 GCA_947630465.1 uncultured Pseudomonadaceae bacterium | reverse complement strand
GATGCGAATTGGTCAGAGAACGCCACGACCACAGCAACAGCGACAGAGTTGCTATCTGAGTTCAATACCTATTTAGTACAGCGCGAAAAGAAGGGTGATTCCGTTTCTTTATTGGCGAGTAAAACCTTTGATACGCCTAAGCGTGTTGTGGTGCTCGACAGTGGTAATGGCGTTAAAATATTGCGTTTAGATGCCAGCTTTGAGCGTGCATGGTCGAGCGTTGGTCGTGCTTTAAACGAAGCTGAGATCTACGTTGATGACTTAAACCGCAGCACAGGCCTGTACTACATTGATTTAGCGCAGCGCGTGCGTCCAAGTGAGCCCGGTTTCTTTAAGCGCTTATTCAGTTCGAAAAAGAAAAAGCCAGAAACGCAAAGTACTGAGCGTTATATTTTACGTTTGACCGCCATTAATCAGCAGGTATTTGTCAGCGTTGAGCGCGATTTAGATACCTTGGCGTCGGCGGCAGTCACTGAGCGTATTTTAGAGCAAGTGCGCAGCCACTTAGATTAAGCCAAGCGCTATAACCATGACGTAGCAGGCGAACTTAGACTTCGCCTGCTTTGTTTTTACCGATAGGATTTGAGCAATGAGCAACCAGCCTCAACTGAGCCTGAAAAAACTGTATTCAGGCAAAGTACGTGATCTGTATGAAATTGATGCGCAGCGTATGTTAATGGTCGCCAGCGATCGTTTGTCTGCTTTTGACGTGATTTTGAATGAGCCGATTCCAGAAAAAGGCAAAATTCTGACTGAGATTTCTAATTTCTGGTTTAACAAGCTTGAGCATCTTATCCCTAATCACTTCACGGGTGATCAGGTTGCCGATGTGGTCAGTGCACAAGAGTTGCCGCTGGTAGAAGGGCGTTCAGTGGTGGCTAAGCGTTTACAGCCTGTTGCCGTTGAAGCCATTGTGCGTGGTTATTTAGTGGGTTCGGGTTGGAAAGAGTATCAGCGCAGCGGCACGGTCTGTGGCATTGAGTTGCCCGCGGGTTTGCAAGAAGCACAGAAACTGCCTGAGCCGATTTTTACTCCATCAACCAAAGCTGAAGTGGGCGACCATGATGAAAACATCAGTTTTGCTCAGTGTGCTGCCATTATCGGTGACGATTTAGCAGCGCAGGTGCGGGATGTCTCCATCAAACTGTACCAAGCTGCAGTTGAGTACGCGGCCACGCGCGGCATTATTATTGCCGACACCAAGTTTGAGTTTGGTCTGGATGCCGATGGCACGCTGACCTTAATGGATGAGGCGTTAACGCCCGACTCCAGCCGTTTTTGGCCGGCTGATAGCTATCAAGTGGGTAGCAACCCTCCCAGTTTTGATAAGCAGTTTGTACGTGATTGGCTGGAAAGCAGTGGTTGGGATAAAGAACCACCAGCGCCGGCTATTCCAGCAGATATCGCCCAGAAAACAGCGGATAAATACCGTGAAGCCTTGCTGCGTTTGACTCAGTAAGCCTCAGCTTATTGAACAGATTCGCGTTACTTTGTGTTGGTTGAAAAAGGTTGCTTCATGTCTGCATCATTTGTTCATTTACGTGTTCACAGCGAATTTTCATTGGTGGACGGCTTAGTCCGAATCAAACCTTTGATTAAAGCGGTCAGTGATGCGGGCATGCCAGCGGTTGCAGTGACCGATCAAAGCAATATGAGTTCGTTGGTTAAGTTTTACACCAATGCGCAAAAAGGTGGAGTTAAACCCATTTGCGGCGCCGATGTATGGCTGGCCAGCGCTGAAGAAGATGGGCCGCTGACGCGCATGACGTTGTTGGTGATGACGCCAGAGGGTTATCGCAACTTAACTGAGTTGATTTCTTTAGGCTTTACCGCCGGCCAGCACAATGACTTAGCCATTTTACAGCGTGATTGGCTGAAGAACGCCAGTGCAGGCTTGATCGCTCTGTCGGGTGCAAAAGAAGGAGAGGTGGGCCTTGCCTTGCTGGCAGGTGAAACCGCTAAAGCTGAGCAGTATGCGGCTGAGTGGCAAGCGGTGTTTAGCGATCGCTTTTATTTGGAATTGCAACGCACGCAGCGCCCCGGTGATGAAGAACATGTGCATGCGGCGGTTGCTTTAGCGACGCGCTTACATGTGCCGGTGGTGGCGACGAACGATGTGCGCTTTTTGCTGCAAGATGATTTTGCCGCCCATGAGACGCGCGTCTGTATTGGTGAAGGCCGTGCTTTAGATGATCCGCGTCGCCCGCGCACCTATTCAGAGCAGCAATATTTAAAGTCGCCCGCTGAAATGGCTGAGCTGTTTGCTGATATCCCTGAAGCGTTGCGCAATAGTGTTGAAATTGCCAAGCGTTGTAATATCGAAGTGCAGCTTGGCACGCACTTCTTGCCTGACTTCCCTGTGCCGGAAGGCATGACCATTGATGACTACTTGCGTCATGTGTCCTTTGAAGGGCTTGAAGAACGCTTGTCGGTGACTTTACCGAAGGACACGCCGGACTATGATGCTAAGCGTAAAATCTATGACGATCGCCTGACCTTTGAGCTGGATATTATTATTCAGATGGGCTTTCCCGGTTATTTCTTAATCGTTATGGACTTTATCCACTGGGCCAAAAACAACGGTGTGCCAGTGGGGCCGGGTCGTGGTTCGGGAGCCGGTAGTTTAGTGGCCTATGTGCTGCACATTACCAATATTGATCCGCTGCTATATGACCTGCTGTTTGAGCGCTTTCTCAATCCTGAGCGGGTATCGATGCCTGACTTTGACATCGATTTCTGCATGGATGGTCGTGATCGGGTGATTGAATACGTGGCCAATACCTATGGTCGTGAGGCGGTCAGCCAGATTATTACCTTTGGCACCATGGCGGCGAAAGCGGTGGTGCGCGATGTGGCGCGGGTGCAGGGTAAAGCCTATGGCTTGGCCGATCGTTTATCAAAAATGATTCCCTTTGAAGTGGGCATGACTCTGCGCAAAGCCTTTGATGCTGAAGAGCCTTTGCGCGAGTTTCTCGCCATTGATGAAGAAGCCGCCGAAATTTGGGAGATGGCACTCAAACTGGAAGGCATTACCCGCGGTACCGGTAAGCATGCCGGTGGTGTGGTGATTGCACCCACCAAGTTGACTGATTTCTCACCGGTGTCTTGTGAAGAAGACGGCACGGGTTTAGTGACGCAGTTTGATAAAGACGACGTTGAGTCGGCGGGTCTGGTGAAGTTTGACTTCTTGGGCTTGCGCACTTTAACCATTATTAAATGGGCGTTAGAAAATATTAACCGCGATCGCGCTAAGCTCGATGAGCCTCCGCTGGATATCGACTTTATCCCGCTGGATGATAAGCCGACTTATCAAATGCTGCAGCGTGCAGAAACCACAGCGGTGTTCCAGCTTGAGTCGCGCGGTATGAAAGAGCTGATCAAAAAGCTCAAGCCAGACTGCCTCGAAGACTTGATCGCTTTGGTAGCCTTGTTCCGCCCCGGCCCTTTGCAATCGGGCATGGTGGATGACTTTATCAACCGTAAGCACGGCCGTGCTGAGTTGGCGTATCCGCACTCTGATTATCAATACGCTGGCTTAGAACCTGTATTGGCGCCCACTTACGGGATTATTTTGTATCAAGAGCAAGTGATGCAAATTGCCCAGGTGATGGCCGGCTATACACTGGGTGGCGCTGATATGTTGCGCCGCGCCATGGGTAAAAAACAGCCCGAAGAGATGGCCAAGCAGCGCGGTGGCTTTATTGAAGGCTGCAAAAATAACAATATTGATGCAGATCTGGCCGGTAATATTTTTGATCTGGTTGAGAAATTTGCCGGTTACGGTTTTAACAAGTCGCACTCAGCCGCTTATGGTTTGGTCTCCTATCAAACCGCTTGGCTCAAGCAGCATTACCCACCACAGTTTATGGCTGCGGTACTCTCGGCTGATATGGATAACACCGATAAGGTGGTTATCTTGGTGGAAGAATGCCGCAATATGAAATTGCGCATTGTTGCACCTGACGTGAATCAGTCAGAGTATAAATTCACCGTTAATGCTGAAGGCCATGTGGTTTATGGTTTGGGTGCAATTAAAGGCGTGGGTGAAGGCCCCGTTGAGGCGATTGTCAGTGCGCGCGGTGATCAGCCTTTTACAGATTTATTTGATTTTTGCGCACGCATGGATCTCAAGCGTATTAATAAACGCACCTTAGATGCACTGGTGCGCAGTGGTGCTTTGGATCGCATGGGGCCTTATTTTTCCGACCAGATTGATGAGTATCAAGCCGGTATCGACCGCAACCGTGCGGTGTTGCTCGCGGCCATGGAAGAAGCCATTCAAACCGCTGATCAAGCAGCGCGCAACCGTGACAGCGGCCATATGGACTTATTTGGCGATGTCTTTGCACAAGCGGATACTGATTTATACGCCCAGTACCATAACGCCCGTGAGTTGACGCTAAAAGAGCGCCTCAAGGGTGAAAAAGATACCTTAGGGCTGTATTTAACCGGCCATCCGATTGATGAGTATGAAGGCGAAGTGCGCCGCTTTGCGCGGCAACGTATTATTGATTTACGCCCCTCACGTGAAGCACAAACCGTCGCCGGCTTGATTATTAACTTGCGGGTGATGCGCAATAAAAAAGGCGATAAGATGGGTTTTATCACCCTTGATGACCGCTCGGCACGCATTGAAGCGTCACTCTTTGCTGAGGCCTTTAATCAAGCGCAAGCACTGCTGCAAACCGATGCTTTAGTTGTGGTGGAAGGCGAGGTCAGTCATGATGACTTCTCCGGTGGTTTACGCTTGCGAGCCAAGCGGGTGATGAGTTTAGAGGAGGCGCGCACCGGTTTGGCGCAGAGTTTGCGTTTAAATATCAATGCGGCCGACTTAAGTCGCGACAGCTTTACGCACTTAAAAGCATTATTCTTGCAGTATAAAGGCGCCTGTCCGTTAACAGTGAATTACAGCGCGCAAACAGCTAAAGCTCTGTTAGAATTTTCCACAGAGTGGAATATTGAGCCCACTGACGACTTACTGCAGGCGCTACGTGACCTATTGGGCCGTGATAACGTCTTTTTGCATTACCGTTAGTATGAGTACGCCATTGGCGTCGAGTCAAAAGGACTCTGCTAAACATTATTTTGGTGGTTCGCGTTATATATGATGCGAGTCTTACACATTGCAACACGGCCTAGCAGCCGTAACAGAAAAAATGGATGCCCCTGATGAACCCTAGTTTTTTGGATTTTGAACAGCCCATTGCCGATCTTCAGGCGAAAATTGAAGAGTTACGTTTGGTAG
>CANRHT010000132.1 GCA_947630465.1 uncultured Pseudomonadaceae bacterium | reverse complement strand
GCGCATACAACGGCATGCCTTTGGCTTGTGCAGCCGCTTTAGCAGCCGCCAATGACACCGCCAAAATCGCATTAGCGCCCAGAGTAGCTTTATTTTCAGTGCCATCGAGTTCAATCATGGCACGGTCAAGTGCCTCTTGGTCAGTCGCATCTTGACCTAATAGCAACTCACGGATTGCGCCGTTGATATTGGCTACAGCTTTGAGTACACCTTTACCTAAATAACGACTTTTATCGCCATCACGTAATTCTAGTGCTTCACGTGAGCCAGTAGAGGCGCCGGATGGTGCGCAGGCACTACCAATGATGCCACCCTCTAAAGTCACATCCGCTTCAACGGTAGGGTTACCACGTGAATCTAAAACTTCACGACCTTTGATGTCGATAATTTTTGCCATTGTTCTGCATGCTCCGTACTGTACTGGGTCAGGCCTAAAGTGAAATCATCAACTTAGGCTGTTTCAATGGTGGGGAAACTTTTAATCAAATCATCCAGCTGTTTCAGCTGAGTTAAAAACGGTTCCAACTTATCTAAACGCAACGCGCAAGGGCCATCGCACTTGGCATTATCAGGATCGGGGTGCGCTTCTAAAAACAATCCAGCTAAACCTTGGCTCATACCGGCTTTAGCCAACTCAGTCACTTGCGCACGACGGCCACCGGCTGAATCAGCACGGCCGCCGGGTGTTTGCAGAGAATGGGTTACATCAAAAAACACCGGATACTCAAACTCTTTCATCAAACCAAAACCCAGCATATCCACCACTAGGTTGTTATAACCAAAGGCCGAGCCGCGCTCACACAGAATCAGCTGATCATTACCTGCCTCTTCACACTTGGTCAGAATATGCTTCATTTCATGCGGCGCGAGAAACTGTGCTTTTTTGATATTAATCACCGCATTGGTTTTCGCCATCGCCACAACTAAATCTGTTTGGCGTGATAAAAACGCCGGCAACTGAATAATATCGCAGACGTCAGCCACCGGCTGCGCTTGATAAGGCTCATGCACATCAGTAATAACTGGCACATTAAAGGTGTGTTTGATTTCTTCAAATACCTTTAAGCCTTCATCAAGACCCGGCCCACGAAACGAGTTAATCGAGGAGCGGTTGGCCTTATCAAAGCTGGCTTTAAATACATAAGGAATCCCTAACTTTTCAGTCACACGCACGTATTCTTCACAGGCACGCATGGCTAAATCACGGGATTCAATCACATTAATGCCGCCAAACAACACAAACGGTTTGTCGTTGGCGATGTCGATATCGGCGACACGAATGATCTTTTGACTCATGCTTTACCTGCCTTATAGGTTAATGCCGCTTTTACAAAATCTTTAAACAATGGATGACCATCACGTGGCGTAGAAGTGAACTCAGGGTGGAACTGGCTGGCGACAAACCATGGATGATCGGCTACTTCAACGACTTCAACCAAAGCACCATCTTCAGAACGGCCTGAGACTTTCAATCCCGCTTCAATCAATTGCGGTAACAACTGATTATTGACTTCATAACGGTGACGATGACGCTCAACAATAGCATCTTTGCCGTAGCTGGCATGCACTAGCGTACCGGGAATCAACTGACACTCTTGAGCGCCAAGGCGCATGGTGCCACCGATATCAGCATCGGCACTGCGCTGCTCAAGGCTGCCATCGGCGTCTTGCCACTCAGAAATCAAACCCACGACTGGATGAGTGCTGTCTTTATCAAACTCAGTGGAGTTGGCATCAGTCCAACCCAAGACGTTACGGGCAAACTCAATCACCGCAACCTGCATACCTAAGCAAATACCTAAGTAAGGAATTTTATTCTCACGGGCATATTGCACCGCTTTAATTTTACCTTCGACGCCACGCAGTCCAAAACCACCCGGCACTAATACAGCATCAACGCCTTCCATCACTTCAGTACCTTGGTTTTCCAAGTCTTCAGAATCGATATAACGCAGATTTACTTTGGTCTGGGTTTCGATACCGGCATGACTCATCGCTTCAATCAGCGACTTATAGGCATCGAGCAACTCCATGTATTTACCCACCATGGCGATGGTGACTTCTTGCTGAGGATTAAGCTTGGCATCAATGACGCGATCCCACTCACTCAAATCAGCACCGTCGCACTCTAAACCGAAGCGCTCCATAACAAAGTCATCTAGACCTTGGCTGTGCAAAATACCGGGGATTTTATAAATGGTATCCACGTCATGCAGGCTGACCACAGCGCGCTCTTCTACGTTAGTAAATAACGCAATTTTACGACGTGAAGCCACATCAACAGGACGGTCTGAGCGGCACACCAAGACATCAGGCTGCAAACCAATCGAGCGTAACTCTTTGACTGAGTGCTGGGTTGGCTTGGTTTTCGTCTCACCAGCCGTGGCAATGTACGGCACTAAGGTTAAGTGCATCAGCATGGCGCGCTTGGCGCCCACTTCCACCCGCAACTGGCGGATGGCCTCAAGGAACGGCTGTGATTCGATATCACCAACAGTACCGCCGATTTCAACCATGGCGATATCGGCGTCGCCTGCACCTTTAATAATACGGCGTTTGATTTCATCGGTGATGTGCGGAATCACTTGAATGGTCGCACCCAAGTAGTCGCCGCGGCGCTCACGACGCAACACTTCTTCATACACACGACCGGTGGTGAAGTTGTTATTTTGCGTCATAGTGGTGCGCACAAAACGTTCGTAGTGGCCTAAATCAAGGTCGGTTTCAGCGCCATCGTGGGTGACAAAAACCTCACCGTGCTGAAAGGGACTCATGGTGCCCGGATCGACGTTGATATACGGATCGAGCTTAAGCAGGGTGACTTTTAAGCCACGCGCTTCAAGAATAGCGGCCAATGAAGCTGAGGCAATACCTTTCCCCAATGAAGAAACAACACCGCCTGTGACGAAGATGTAGCGCGTCATAAATAACCCTGGATTCTGCGTTTAAGCGGCAAGCCGCCGAAGATGAGCATTGAAAACTGTGCTTGAAAAAATGCAATTAAAATTCAAGCGCTACAGAGGCAATCAAGCACCTGTATTAATCAACTAATAGACGGGAGAATAGTCTACGCGAAAGCTGTTTATGACTCAAACCAAGAAACCACCAAAAACGTTTTTTCTCGCTTTAATTCAACCTCATCAGTCATCCACACTCACCCATCACACTTTGACCTACAGTAGCACTCATTAGCGCATTGATGCAGGTGCCTAGGCAAACTGCCATTGAATCGACACTTTACCCAGTCGTGCATGATTTAAATGCGGCAGATTCGCCAAGCCACACAACTGCCCTTGTATAAAAACCAAAGGCAAACGTGCACGTAAAAATGCGGGTACAGCCTGCTCTTGCATCAAGCGTTTCAGGTCACGATGGCCGCGCCCCTCGATCCATAAACGTTGCGCGCCTTGGCGATAGCCGATCACTAAATGCTCGGGCAGTGCGCCTGTGACAATTAAACAGCCATTACCCGGCAATTCATAACGCCCCGGCGCAGTAAGAGTCATCTGTAATGCGGGCAACGGCTCTAAATAGCACTCGGGCAGCCAATACAATTGTTTCTGACTGCGCAACAGCGCGCCCTGCTGCAAACGCCACACAGGACTGGCATCTATTTTTGCGTCTCGCAGCGTTTGCCAACTGCGCCAGTGCACACTATCGGGCGGCAAGGTAAAAGCCGACAACCAATAACGTAGCAGGTTTTTTTGCCGTGCCAGCGTCAAACTACGAATGACGGCTAAATCTAGACAGGGCAACTGCAGCCAAGATTCAGTTAGCGCCTGTTGCGCGCGCTCTAAGTCCAACTGCGCCAACTCATCCAACAACTGCTGCGCTTCCTGCATATGTTCGCTGGTGCGCTGCAAAGTCGTGCGCCACGCCGGCCAACGGGCTTGTAACGGTGAAATGATCTGGCGGCGCAAATAGTTGCGCGCAAACTCATCACTGGCATTGGTCGGGTCATCAATCCACTGCAATTGGTGCAACTGCGCATAGCGTTGTAAGTCGTGCTGACTGATACCCAGCAAGGGGCGCAGCAAACGACCTTGAGCTAAATCACGCTGCTCAGGAATACCACGCAAACCTGACACTCCTGCACCACGCAACAGGCGAAACAGCACGGTTTCGGCTTGATCATCTAAGTGCTGCGCTAACAACAGCAACTCATCGTCCTGCAACTGCTCAGTAAAAGCACGATAACGCGCATCGCGTGCCGCTTGCTCAATACTTGCCGTCGAGGCCACTTGCACGCTAACCACAGTGATTGGAATATTGAGCTGTTTACACACGCGCTCGCAATGCGCCGGCCACGCGAGTGCAGCGGCTTGCAAACCATGCTGAATATGAATAGCGCGCAATGCAGGCAAAGGCTGTTGTTGTGCTAAGCGTGCCAGAGCATGCAGTAAAACAGTAGAGTCCATACCGCCAGAAAAGGCGATGCAAAGCGCGCGACAGTGCAGCCAAGGCTGCAAGCGCTGCAAGATGTGTTGTTCAATATCTAACATAAGACACAGCCACTCGAACCGGGCTGCACGGCGTACCCCAGCATATACTTAGGGCACGCCAATCTTGCCAGCCGAGGCAATTAAGCGATACCAAAGCCCATCAGTTTTTCATAACGACGCGCTAACAACTCATCGGTATCCAGCGCCAGCAACTCATCGAGTTGACTGGTTAAGGTTTCACGAATGGACTCAACCGTGGTTGGCACATCACGGTGCGCACCACCCAGCGGCTCAGGAATCACCTGATCAACAATTTTCAAACCCTGTAAGCGTGCCGCAGTAATACCCATCGCTTCAGCGGCTTCTGGTGCTTTATCAGCGGTTTTCCATAAAATCGACGCGCAACCTTCAGGTGAAATCACCGCGTAGGTTGAGTACTGCAACATATTCAAACGGTCACATACACCAATCGCCAATGCACCACCGGAACCGCCCTCACCAATCACCGTTGAAATAATCGGAGTTTTCAGACGCGACATCACGCGCAAGTTCCAAGCGATCGCTTCACTCTGACCGCGCTCTTCAGCATCAATACCTGGGTAAGCACCCGGTGTATCAATAAAAGTCAGAATAGGCATTTTAAAACGCTCAGCCATTTCCATTAAACGGCAGGCCTTACGGTAACCTTCTGGGCGCGGCATACCAAAATTACGACGCACTTTTTCGCGCACTTCACGGCCTTTTTGGTGACCAATCACCATCACTGGCTTGTCATTTAAACGGGCAATACCACCCACTAGAGCCGCATCATCAGAGAAAT
>CANRHT010000131.1 GCA_947630465.1 uncultured Pseudomonadaceae bacterium | reverse complement strand
CGTGCAAGGTGCCACTCATCAATTTGTGCTTGTAAGGCATCACGTTTTTCTAGCAGGGCACGGTTTTTCGGTGCAAGGTCTTTTAATACAGTCGTTGCGCCATCCCAGAACTGCTCTGCAGTCAGGCCTGTGCCAGGAATAGCTTGGGTGTTAACGAAGTCATATAAAACTTTGGCGACCTGCAAGCCACCGACTTGAACGCGATCAGTCATTTTTGCCTCACTCTGCTTGGAAAAGCCTCTAATAGAACGGCCGATAGGCCATGTAGTGCATAAGAACAAATACTACATGAATATTTACAAAAAAGCAGAGGGAAAACATGCAAAGACGCCGCGCTGTACGGGCGCTTTATCTCAGACAAAAAAAACTCCGAATCTCTGGGGGATAAGATTCGGAGTCTAAATCCGAGCCGCTAGGGGATAGCTCGGATGCTTGCCAACATAAAACACATCAAGGAGTATCAATAACAACTGACTTCACATCAGCCATTCAAATACTCTGACTGCACGATTAAACGAATAGTTCCTGCACATTACAAAAATTTAATGCGCCTGATCCCAATTATCACCGACACCTGCCTCAACCAACAAGGGCACATCTAAAGCAGCACCCGCGCTCATTAATGGCAGCAGACCTTCGCGCAAGGCATCCACTTGATCCTCACGCACTTCGACCACCAACTCATCATGCACTTGCAGAATAACCCGCGCATCCAGTCCTGATTCAGCCAGCCATTGATCAACAGTAATCATCGCACGCTTAATAATATCGGCGGCACTGCCCTGCATCGGTGCGTTAATTGCGGTGCGCTCTGCACCTTTACGAATGGCGGCATTTTTTGCCTTAATATCGGGTAAATACAAACGTCGGCCAAATAAGGTTTCCACGTAACCCTGCTCGCTGGCTTGTTGTCGCGTGCGCTCCATATAGTCGAGCACACCCGGATAACGGGCAAAATAACGATCCATATACATCTGCGCTTGACCACGATCACAGCCAATTTGCTTGGCTAAACCATGAGCGCTCATGCCGTAAATCAAACCAAAGTTAATCGCCTTAGCACTGCGGCGCTGATCACTGGTCACTTCATCTAACGCCACGCCAAACACTTCGCAGGCGGTGGCTTTGTGCACATCACGGTCATTGCGAAAGGCATCCAGCAAACCGGGGTCTTGCGCTAAGTGCGCCATGATGCGTAATTCAATTTGCGAGTAGTCGGCGGCCAGCAACTTATAGCCTGCAGGGGCAACAAAAGCTTGGCGAATGCGGCGGCCTTCAGCAGTACGTATCGGAATATTTTGTAAGTTCGGATCACTCGACGACAAACGACCAGTCGCGGTGACGGCTTGATGATAGCTGGTATGAATACGCCCCGTCAGCGGGTTGATTTGCTCGGGCAAGCGGTCGGTGTAAGTGCTTTTGAGTTTGCTTAAGCTGCGATATTCCATCAGCAGCTTGGGTAAATCGTGCCCACGCTCAGCCAGTTCAGACAACACCGCTTCGGCGGTACTGGGCTGGCCTTTGGCGGTTTTGGATAAGATGGGTAAACCGAGCTTTTCATACAAAATTACCCCTAATTGCTTAGGCGAGGCTAGATTAAATTCTTCGCCCGCAATGGCAAAGGTCTGGCGTTCCAGTTCAGTTAACTTGTCAGCGAGCTCTAAACTTTGCACACCCAACAAATGCGCATCCACCAAGGCACCATAGCGTTCAATGCGTGCCAGCACCGGCATCAGCGGCATTTCAATCTCATCCAAGACTGCACGCAACGTCGGCACAGCCTGCAACTCTTGAATTAAGCGGTTGTGCAAGCACAGGGTAATTTCTGCATCTTCTGCGGCGTAAGGGCCGGCCACTTCAAGATCAATTTGATCAAAGGTCAGCTGTTTTGCACCTTTACCCGCCACATCTTCAAAGCGAATGGTGCTGCGATTTAAATAACGCTGCGCCAAGCTGTCCATATCATGGCGTGTGGCTGTGGAATTGAGCGCATAGGATTCAAGCATGGTATCAAAACGCACACCCTGCACAGCAATGTCATAACGCGCTAAGACATTGATATCGTATTTACCATTTTGGCAGACCTTGCTAATGGTCGGATCTTCCAGCAGTGGACGCAGCGCATCCAACACAAACTGCTGCTCCAACTGCGGCGGTACACCCATATAACTGTGTGCCAAAGGTACATAAGCCGCTTCCCCTTCAGCCACAGCAAAAGAGATACCCACAAGCTGCGCTTGCTGGGCATCGACGCTGGTGGTTTCAGTATCAAAAGCAAACAACTCAGCCTGACTTAAGCGTTGCAGCCAATCAGCAAAGGCTTCTTGCGTCAAAATTGTATGGAAGGTGGCTTGATACTCAGGCTCAACTGCAGCAGGTTCTGTCGCTGTATGTGCCGGTTCGGTGCTGCTCGGCGCGGTTGCAAACAAATCATCGGCGGCCACAGCGGCTGCTTTAGCGGAAGCTTTGGGACGACTGGCAGCGGCACCACTGCGGCGGCGGATCTCATCTTGCCAGCTGTTAAATTCAAGACGCTGATACAGTTCGAGCAAGGCCTCATCCTGTGGCTCCTGCATCTGCAATGCATCCATATTTAGCTCGAGCTCGACATCGGTCTTAATAGTGGCCAATTCGCGTGATAAATAGGCCATATCACGGTTATCTAATAATTTAGCACCTAAGGTTTTCGCACCACGAATCGGCAGGCTCGCTACTTGCTCGATATTGGCGTAAATGGCATCCATATCCCCTAAGCCCACCAGCAAGCCTAAGGCGGTTTTCTCACCCACGCCCGGCACACCGGGAATATTGTCAGATTTATCACCCATCAAGGCGAGGTAATCAATGATCAATTCAGGGCCAATACCGAACTTATCCACCACGCCAGCGCTATCGAGCTTGGTGTTGTACATGGTGTTGACCAGACTGACGTGACCATTGACCAACTGCGCCATATCTTTATCGCCGGTTGAAATCACCACATCGCGCTCAGCCAAGGTACTGCTGCGTGCCAAGGTGCCAATCACATCATCGGCTTCCACACCTTCCACACATAAAAATGGAAAGCCCAGTGCGCGTACGCACTCATGCAGCGGTTCAATTTGTACGCGTAAATCATCGGGCATCGGCGGGCGCTGCGCTTTATATTCAGTAAAGAGCGCGTCACGAAACGTGGGGCCTTTGGCATCAAAAATCACGGTGATCACGCTATCAGGGTATTGCTTTTGCAAACTGCGCAGCATGTTCAACACGCCCTTCACCGCGCCAGTCGGCAAGCCTTGGGAGGTCATTAAAGGTGGCAGCGCATGAAACGCGCGATACAAATATGAGGAGCCATCAACCAAAACTAAAGGTGCTTGAGACATGCGAATAATCAACCTTAACTAAAACCACTGAATGCGCACTAGGATACAGGCAAACCGCCAGAGCACCCAATCGCTAGCGCCCCTTAGCTGCGCTAAAATATGAATCTTTGTTAGGATAGCCGGCAACACGCGCCGTGCTTTGCACCTCTGCATGCAGAAGCCTGAGTACGGCTTTACATATTCCATGCTGGCCTACGACTGCACTGCGAGGTCAGCAGCAACGATGATTAAGGTATTTAATATGAGCGACAAACTCAGCCAAGACGCCCTGCACGCCCTGAAAATTGCATTCAGCTATATGCCCAACGCCATCGAAGTGACCAAGTATGAGTACGGTGATCACTATCAAGTGGTGCTGGAGCACATTGAAACGGTCAAAGAAATGCTGCTGCTCAATGACGTTGATCCAGAGGAAGTCGCCGGCGAGATCAATCCCGAGCACACGCCAAATTCGTCTTACTAAAAGCAGTAGATGTTAAGTGAGCAGCGTCAAACTGAGCTGCTCACTCTATAGCTGAGATTAAGGCGTAATAATTTCTGCCAGCACCTTGGCATCCAAAGCGCCGATATCGTGTTGAGCTTGGGCAATCCACGCAAAAGCACGTTGATTGAGTTCGGCGATGGCACGCGGGCCTTCACCTTCGGCATACATGGCTGCGCCAATCACCACATCAATGGTGCCGGGCTTTTTGCGCCAACCTACTTTTGGCCAAAACATCCCCGCATTGTGTGCAATCGGCAGCACCGGCAAGCCCGCATTCACCGCCAGCGCCGCGCCACCCCGGGAAAACTTACCGATTTCACCCACGGGAATACGCGTGCCTTCAGGAAAAATCAGCACCCAACAGTTTTGCTCTAAACGCTGCGCACCTTGGCTGGCCAGCTGCTTGAGCGCCTGTTTGGGATTATCACGGTTAATCGCAATAGGCTTGAGCATCGCCATCGCCCAGCCGAAAAACGGCACACGCAATAATTCTTTTTTTAGTACTTGGCTCAACGGTTGAAAGTAAGCAGATAAGAAAAAAGTCTCCCAAGTGCTTTGGTGTTTAGCCAAAATCACGCAACGCTCACTGGGGATATTCTCCACACCTGTGACACGGTAATCCAACCCCAGCAGGTATTTGGCCAAACCTACCGCAAAACGACACCAGTACACATTAATAAAACGATAACGCACTGGAAAGGATAAAAAAGGCGCAATTAACAAACTAATGGAACACCAAATAAAGGCACTCAAGCCCAGCAATACATAGAAAACTAGCGTTCTTAATCCGTAGAAAATGCCCATCTGATTTGGCCTTTAAGCGAGTAAATGATCTGCAACTGCTGACAAGTCAGCAAATATTAACGTTGATTCAGGTAGCGTGTTACGAGCGGTCTCTGCACCTTTGCCTGTGCAAACCAGTACCGGTTGCGCCTTAACAGCCACGGCGGCTTGTAAATCTCGCAAACTGTCACCGACAAACCACACACCATCCAGATCAGTGTGATAGTGCTCGGCAATCTGTTCTAGCAAACCCGGCAAGGGTTTACGGCATGTACAAGCATCATTAGGGCCATGCGGGCAGTAGGTGATTAAACCCAAATGACCACCACGCTGCTGCACCTCATCGCGCAACACTTGGTGCATCGATTCTAAGGTCGGCACGCTGTAATAGCCGCGCGCTAAACCCGATTGATTGGTGGCAACGGCCACTGTCCAGCCAGCACGACTGAGACGCGCAATCGCATCTAAGGCACCCGGCAGCGCAATCCATTCAGCAACGGTTTTAATATAGGCATCGGAGTCGTAATTGATCACGCCATCACGATCGAGAACAATTAATTTCATCGGCAATCCTTAAGCGCAGTGCACGCTCAAATCAGCGTGCACTGCTCACTCTGTAGCTGATTAATCTAAGACAGAAATATCAGCCACGCCTAAGAACAAG
>CANRHT010000130.1 GCA_947630465.1 uncultured Pseudomonadaceae bacterium | reverse complement strand
TCATTCCATGCGGCTCGGTTCGCTAGACCTGTAAGAGGATCTAGCAGCGCTTTTTGGCGTTGTTCTTCTAGCTTTTGTGTGAGTAATTGCGCTTCTTGTTCCATTTGCTGTGAATAGGCAGTCATTGTCGCGAAACGTTCAAGGATGGCACTGTCGTTGCGTTCACGCTTTTCTTGATAGACCTGCAAGGTGCTGATAAAACGATCAAGGCGGGTATCCACCAGCTTCTTTAAGTCATCAAGATCGGTGGAGGTGTGGAT
Source organism: uncultured Pseudomonadaceae bacterium (assembly GCA_947630465.1). Classification (GTDB taxonomy): domain Bacteria; phylum Pseudomonadota; class Gammaproteobacteria; order Pseudomonadales; family Pseudomonadaceae; genus Denitrificimonas. Next base: position 5,052 of record CANRHT010000130.1, on the reverse strand, counting down.
ATCATCATGAAAGCTGGTGACATGCTCGCGTAAATCATTATCAAGCACTTGCGCATCTTTGACCGACTCGCTGTAGCCACTGGAGGTTTCTTGCAGCGTTTCATAAAAAGTCGCCAAGCGCTGGTTGAGTTCAAGTAGGTATTGTTCGAGCTCGCTGTCAGTGCCACTGGTCAGCGCAATAATGAAGAGGGAGAGTTCATCGAGCAGGGGTGCAAGTTCGTACCAGTTCAGGCCTTGATCAATACGTTCGCGCAGTGAGGCGGCTTGCAGTTCATGCCTATCCGTCACAGGCAGTTCGTTGAGCAACTCGGTCAAGGTGGTGTGAATATGCTGTGCAACGGCACTATAAGGGGTTTCTGAGAGTTGCGGCAATGTATAGCTGGAATCAGTTTCAGCAAACAATTCATTGTCATCAGACGACACTGCGCTAGGCTCTGCAACCTCTGCAACCTCTGCAACCTCTGCAACCTCTGCAACCTCTGCAGTTTCAATAGTTTCAATAGTGTCAGCTGCCGCTCTGGCTTCTTCCGGAATGGGTTGCGTGAAAAGTTCACTGGTAGTGATCACACAGTGCTCGGCTGCGCTCGCTGTTGTACTTGACGTGTCGACTTCAGTTTCAAGGGTAATAGGCTGCGGTGCAGCATTATTGGATTTGAATAAACGGGCAAATAATCCCGGTGTCGATTCACCGGCTGGACTGGACTCATTCTGCTCGGTGTTGGCACTGATGGCGCGTGACTGCAGTTGTTGTAACTGTTGGATCACATTATAGGTGTTGTAAGGTTGATTCAGCTGTTTTTGCAGTGATTTTTCAAAGGCTTTAAGCTCTTTTGTGACATCTTTGGGCGGCTGTAATTGTTGCAGTTGCTGCACAAAGTGGCTCAGGGTTGTGCTGAGCATATCTTTACGTTGCTGCAGGTTGGTTTCTGATTTTAAAACGGCGGCTTCAAGCTGATCAATATGCTGCTCGAGCTCGTAATTGTTCAAATCTTTACGCAATAAAGTACGTAACAACTGCAGTTGTTGATCCAGTTGTGGGTCATTGCCTTCAGCGGCTAGGCTGCTGCGGATCAGCGCGCGCTTGAGTAGTTCCGTCTGCTGTGAAAAACCTGACTCAAGGTGCTCGTGTTGATCAAGCAGCGCTAAATACTTTTTCTTCCACTCGTGTGTATCGTTCGACATAGATCATCCATGTGACTGCGGTGAAAATTGATAAGATTGTGCAGAACCCTGGTTAGGTAAAATAATATCCATGGAGACTGGCAAGTGATCAGAAATCGGTATGGGCAACACGGACATATTGGCCACTTCGAGCTCAGAGCTGATTAAGATGTGATCTAAACAGCGTTGTGGTTTCCAGCTTGGGAACGTGGCGGCTGTTTGTGCTGCGCGTAAATTTAAATCACTGAGTGGTGAATTGAGCAGCAGACTGTCAGCATGGGTATTCATATCACCCATCAAGACGATGTGTTGATAGTCACTGACAATAGCGCGCACATAAGACAGCTGACGCGTACGCGCTTTGGCACCGAGCGCAAGGTGCATAGAGACAACGGCAATGGCATCAGCACCTTGACCAATTTGCGCGAGAATAGCGCCACGTCCAGCAGGGCCGGGCAGTGGGTGATCCTCTAAGCGTTCAGGCTGAAAGCGACTGAGTAAGCCGTTACTGTGTTGGGCAAAAGGCCCGAGGTTACGATTGCGCTGTTGGTACCAATAGGGGAAATTACCCAATTGTGCCAACTGTTGAACTTGGTTGATATTACCGGAGCGTAAACTGCCGCCATCGGCTTCTTGTAGCGCAACAATGTCATAGTCGCCCAGCAAGAAACCGATTTTTTCTAGATTACGGTAACGCTCTTGATGCGGAATGAGATGCTTCCAGCTGCGCGTCACATAATGCCTGTACGCGCTCGTGCTGATACCGACCTGAATATTAAAGCTCAGCAGGCGTATGTGCCGCTCGTTACGCGGCAATACATCGGGGCTGCACAGCACATTGTAATTGGCGTCGCAGCAAATAATTGAGCGCTCTTTACTTAAACGGCGTGGTAGCAGCACGGCAGCCTCCTATTGGGCTTGACGTTCTTTTTCAATCAGTGCATCGGCCACATCAACAGTTTCTTGTAAACCACCGGCCATACCAATATCAAAACGGTATTTGCCATTGACGACGATCGCAGGCACGCCACTGATTTGATAAGCCAGCGCAAGTTTCTTAGCTTTTTCCATTTGGCTTTTTACGCTAAATGAATTCCAAGTTTTCTTAAACAGGTCTTTATCAATGCCTTGCTGCGCTACAAACTCAGCGATTTCATCAACTGATGACAATTTACGGCCAGCATTGTGTAATGCGTTAAAGATGCTGTTGTGCACGCTTTCATCAGCTTTCAGGGTTTCTAAGGTGTAAAACAGTTGACCGTGCATATTCCAAATACCACCAAACATGGCTGGCACGCGGACAAAATTCACGTCTTCAGGGAGCTTGGCTGACCAAGGATTGATAGCGGCTTCAAGCTGATAACAGTGTGGGCAGCCATACCAAAACAGTTCCACAACTTCGATTTTTTCTGGTTGTACGGTCGGAACTGGGCTGCTGAGCGTGATGTAATTACGACCCTCAGCCAACTCTTGAGCAAAAGTGCCAGGTGCTACGAGGCTAGCGCCCACAAGTAAAGCTGAGATAAGTAACTTGCGCATAGTGAACTCCAAAAGGGTTGGCAATAAATTAACTTAAGCCCATGTTAATGGACAGTGCCGTTGTGCGCTACTGATAAGAGGCAAGCGCCAATCAGTAGTGCGCACAAAGGATATTTTTGCCAGCCATAGGATGTCGATCAGTCCGCAGTAATCACGCGGTTACGGCCTAAACCTTTGGCTTTATACAGTGCCTCATCGGCTTTGTTGAGTAACTGCTGAGGGTCGGGATGGCCGTTATATTCGGTTACACCAATGCTGACAGTCATTTGTGCTGTGTTGCCACGCGGTAAACGAAATTCTTCTTTAGCGATAGTGGCACGAATTTTTTCGGCCACTTTACACGCCTGCTCGCTGTCAACATCAACCAACAGCATCAAGAACTCTTCGCCGCCTAAGCGAAAAACATAATCACCACTGCGACAGCTGTTACTCAACAGCCCAGCTAATTGCTGCAACACCACATCGCCTGATTCATGGCCGTGAGTATCATTCACGACTTTGAAATAATCAGCATCGATCATTAACAGACAAAATTTACGCTGGTGTTGACGTGCGTAGCTGATTTCTTTGCCCAGCACTACGGGTAAAAACTTGCGATTTAACAAGTGGGTCAGCACATCGCGTCCACTTTCAAGCTCGCTGACCTGATCAAATAAAGTGTCTAACAGGTAAGCAATACTTTGGACTTGCTCATGCAGATTGCGTAGCAATTGCTGGTGTTGTTGTGGGTCTGCTTGTGCCAGTTTCAGCATGGGTAAAACAACAGTATCGATCTTGTCGATGGTTTCACCAATCAAAGTGGTCTCATGGCTGCCTTCGAAGGCATGTGCGCCTTTATGGCGGAACCATAAGCCAAACTCGGATGCTGATAAGGAGTTAAGCTGTGAAAATTGCAAGCCCATCGCAATATCAAACATGCACTGATTTTCCCAATCCAACAAAGCAGCGCGTTGACGGTCTTTTTCATGGGCGGAGTTTTGCGCAATGGAAAATAAACGATACGACTCTTCAGCACGTGCATTATGGTCATGGGATACGGCATAGGCCTGACTCATCACTTCCATTGCCATATCGATCAGAGTGCTAATAAATACTAAGCAGTCTTGGTACTGTGCATTGACCTCTAATAATTGAGCCACAGTATCTTTTAAGACGCGAGCGCCACGTAGCACCAAATGCACTGGAATATCGATACGCGCATGCACATCGCCAATATGTTTTTGATGAGCAATGACGGGGCGTGTATCGTCGTCACGAGTGAGGCTAAATAAGGCAATAATCCAGCGCTGCATTGAACCACTTAAGCGTTCATGCACCTGCTCGTGGGATAAAAATTGAGCGGCTGCGAGGTCTGCAAGCATGTGCTGATAAAAGCTTTTAGCTAATGTCTCAGCATGCTGCTGAGCCAACTGTTGGGCGCAATGAGTGATGCTCTCTGGCGTATCGTTAAGCAACTGTTGCCATTCTTTTAACAATTGTTCAGTCGAGGTCTGGGTCATGGTGTAACTTCTACTATGATTTTGTATATGTTCGCAGACTGCACTATTTAATCCCAGTCCACTCGAACAATAATTGGCAGGCAAAGGTTTAGAGATGAATGGATATTGAACTGGCTCGGACATTTTTAGTGATTGTGCGCTGTGGCAGTTTTATTGCGGCGGCAGAGCAGTTATGTGTCACTCAGACCACAGTGACGGCGCGGATAAAAAATCTTGAGGCGCAACTCCATTGCTCACTATTTGTGCGTAACCGTGCCGGTGCTAGCTTAACAGTGCATGGCGAGCATTTTGTACATTATGCCCACCAACTCGTACACACTTGGGAAGCGGCGCGCACGGCTTTACCTTTTGCCCAAAGTTTGCAAGTGCAGGTGCGTTTGGCGGCAGAAACCACCTTGTGGAATCCATTGCTCAAAGACTGGTTTATCCAGCTGTCTAAACAACAGTCTGATTATGCCGTGCATGCCAGTGTGCATGACGTAGCGACTTTATGTAAAAAGCTAGAAAGTGCTGAACTTGATGCGGTGTTGATGCACCAACCGCATTATTGGCCGGGCTTGCAGGTTGAGCAGTTGCTTGAGGAAAAACTGGTACAAGTGCAGTCGGTGCTGCAGCCTGAGCCCTATATCTATGTGGATTGGGGGCCTTTATTTCGCCAGCAGCATGATGCCGTGTTGCCGCAGCATATTCACAGTACGCTGCGCTGTAATGTGGGCGCCTTGGCGCTGCAGACCATGTTGCAAGAAGGCGGGCGCGGTTATTTTAGAACCCGTGTGGTTGAGTCGCATATTGCTGAAGGTACCTTAGAGCGCGTGGCGCATGCCCCCGAGTTTTCTTGGCCGGTGTATCTGGT